>JBMSJH010000013.1:0-17027 GCA_049418705.1 Aquirufa sp. | reverse complement strand
GTCTCAATCCCGGTTGACGGCGGGAATTCAATCGGATTCTAATGAAAGGAAATTACCGCTGGGTGGTGGTCGCCCTCTTGTTTTTTGCGACGACGATTAACTATTTAGATCGCCAGGTGATCGGCTTGTTGAAGCCCACGCTGGAGAAGGAATTGAACTGGTCGGAGACGGATTACAGTTTCATTGTGATGTGTTTTACGGCGTCGTATGCGCTGGGATTGTTGGCTTTCGGGAAGGTGATCGATAAGATAGGTTCCAAAATGGGCTATGCCATTTCGATCGTGATTTGGTCAATAGCGGCGATGGCGCATGCTTTAGCAAAAACTTCGTTCGGATTCGGCGCGGCACGCGCCGCTTTAGGAGCCGGTGAGGCGGGGAATTTCCCGGCGGCGATTAAGACAGTCGCGGAGTGGTTCCCCAAGAGAGAACGCGCTTTAGCGACCGGCATTTTTAATTCCGGCGCAAACATCGGGGCGATGGTCGCACCCATCATGGTGCCTTGGATTTTAGGTGCCTATGGCTGGCAAGAAGCTTTCATTATCACTGGGGCGATCGGATTTATTTGGCTAGCCTTGTGGTGGTGGTTTTATGAGGTGCCTGCAAAACATCCTTCGGTAAGCCCAGAAGAATTAGCACACATTCAAAACGTTGAAGAGGATGTAACAGACGTCGCACCTATCGCTTGGGGCAAGCTTTTTGGGTATCGCCAAACTTGGGTCTTCATCGTAGGCAAGTTCTTCACCGATCCCATCTGGTGGTTTTTCTTGTTTTGGTTACCATCGTATTTCTCGACGACTTTCGCACTAGACTTGAAAAAGCCGAGTTTACATCTCGCGATTTTGTTTACCTGCACCTCGATCGGGAGCATCGGTGGAGGCTATATTTCGGGTTATTTCATCAAGAAAGGCTGGCCGGTGTACAAGGCGCGCAAGTATTCGATGTTCTTCTTCGCGCTCTGTGCGGTGCCTATTATTGGGGCGCGCTGGGCGACGGATATTTGGCAGGCTGTATTCTTAATTTCTATCGCCGCGTCTGCACACCAGGCTTGGTCTGCGAATATCTTTACAACGGTTTCGGATATGTTTCCCAAACACGCCGTTTCCTCCGTCGTGGGTATCGGTGGCCTCGCGGGTTCGCTAGGTGGCGTGATTTTTCCCTACATTATTGGGGTAGTTTTAGATTCCTACAAAGCGGATAACGCTTTGTCAGCCGGATATAATGTTATATTTGTGGCCTGCGGCTGCGCGTATTTATTCGCCTGGTTGCTTATTCATTTCATTTCTCCTAAAATGGAGATCGTTAAATCGTAGATCGATGAAAAAATTACTAATTGCCTTATTGGCTTTTGCTAGCAGTGCATACGCTCAAGTTCACCATCCATTAGAAGGCGCTTGGGATTTAAACGTAGCCATGGAAAACCGCAACGGCGGCCTGTCTACTGCACCCTCTTGGTTAGAAGTGCGTCACTCGGGTCATAAAACCCTGACTGGTCGTTTTGTAGGAGATGGTGGTTCTGCCCGTCCTATTTCGGAAGTGTTTTATAAAGACGGTCATATCTCCTTTAAAATTCCACCTCAATGGGAGTTGACAGATGTTCAGATGAGTTTTGAGGGAGATTTGAAAGACGGTAAATTGTCAGGAACCATTACAAAACCAAACGGCAAAGCGATGGCTTTCACCGGTGTTCGTGCTCCCTCGTTATGGAGAGCTGCGGAACCTGTTTGGGACAAACCGATCACCTTATTCAATGGAAAAGACTTAACAGGTTGGAAGGCTTTAGGGCCTAAAAACCAATGGATCGTCGAGAACGGCGTGTTAAAAAGCCCAGCTTCTGGTGCGAATTTATGTACCGAACAAAAGTTCAACGACTTCAAATTACACATTGAATTCCGCTTACCAGCAGGTAGTAATAGTGGCGTGTATTTACGCGGCCGTTACGAGGCACAAGTGGAAGACAGCTTTGGAAAAGAGCCCTATAGCATTTATTTAGGAGGTATTTATGGATTTATCGATCCACTTTTCCAAGCCGCAAAACCATCAGGCGAATGGCAGACCTACGACATTACCTTAGTAGGACGCAAAGTTTCTGTTACTTTAAATGGCCAAAAAGTCATCGTCGAACAAAACATCCCCGGCATCACAGGCGGCGCGATGGATAGCGACGAAGCAGCGCCGGGTCCTATTATGATGCAAGGCGACCACGGTCCGGTGGAGTACAGAAATATTGTCATCACACCAGCCAAATAATGAAAAAATCAATTTTAACAGAAGATTGGACCGTTGTCTTTTTAGGCTTCCTAATTATCGGTCTAGCTTTAATAGGCATCAAAATTCCAAGCCCCTCTTTCGGCTGGGAATCGACCTCGGATTTAACTGAAAAAGTGCTCACAGCGGGTAACCTAATGAAGCTCGCCCAGATTTTTGTTTTCACGTATATGATCGCTCTTTTAGCGGCCAGTGTTTTAGGTAAAAGTGTGGCAGGAACTGCGAAAGGGTTTCCAATTGTCTTTGTTCTAACTTCCCTAGCTTTAGTTTTAGCGGGCAATGCCTTCTTGAAAAACTGGAACCTTGAAGCGGTGATCTTTAGCTTATCGATCGGATTATTGTTAAGCAATTTCTTCACCTTGCCGGCCTGGTTAACGGAGACGCTTTCGACGGAATTGTTCGTGAAGATCGGATTGATTTTATTAGGAACGAGTGTGATTTTCGGGGACATTTTGAAGGCCGGATCCCTTGGCTTAATTCAGGCATTAATCGTTGTTATTTCGGTTTGGTACTTCGCTTTTTGGATTTCCAAAAAAATGGGCATCGACGAGGAATTCGCCATCATGATTTCCAGTGCCGTTTCAATCTGCGGTGTTTCGGCAGCGATTGCCACTTCCGGAGCCATTAAAGGAGATTCGAAAAAGCTTTCCTATGTAATTTCCATCGTCTTGATCACAGCGATTCCGATGATCATCTTCTTGCCTTTTATCGCTCAGGCCTTAGGGTTATCACAAGCGGTGACTGGTGCTTGGTTAGGCGGTACCATCGATACGACGGGAGCAGTCATTGCCTCAGGAACGATGGTGGGTGAGGATGCCTTGAAGATTTCGACGATTGTGAAATTCTCCCAAAACGTACTTCTAGGATTCGCTGCTTTCGCTATTTCGATCTATTGGACCCTGACCAATAACCAGTCCGACACGGTAAAGGAAAGCAAGCCTACGGTGGGAATCATCTGGGAGCGCTTCCCAAAATTCGTGTTAGGTTTCATCGCAGCCTCGCTTCTTTTCTCGTTTGTGATTTCTTCGGAAACCATCGATTCGGTGAAAGGCGGATTTAAATCGTTGCAAGGATTGTGGTTTGCTTTGGCCTTCACCAGCATCGGTTTAGAAACGAAGTTCACGGATCTTTTCTCTAAAGAAGGGAAGAAGCCACTCTACGCCTTTTTAATTGCGCAGCTATTTAATGTGTTCGTAACCTTGCTAGTGGCGTACCTGCTGTTTTAGAAAACGAAATAGAATACATAGTCTATGGTTTTTATAGAATAATATGCTATTTTTGCCAAATGAAGTATTTGTTTTTCTTTTTGTTCCCGCTCTTCGCCGTACAAGGTCAAAATCAAGTAGAGCATCAATCTCAAGTTTGGTATGGCTATTATTTGACCATTCCTATGAAAGCGAATTGGTATGTTCAGGGAGAGGTGCATACGCGACATTTCATAGATCCTTTAGTGCACCATCAAAATGCCTTTCGGGCACATTTACATCGTGCGTTCGGAGGAAATTGGGATATTTCTGCTGGTGCCGCTCTCTTTTTAAATACCCCTAATGACTCGAGAGCCGCGGTTCGATTAGCCATTCCAGAATACCGGCCGCATTTGGATATAGCCTACAGGCATAAGTGGAGTGCAATTCGGGTTGATCACCGTTTTCGATCCGAGATGCGTTTTAACCGAGAAACGAACGTAAGCCGCACGGAACTTACAGATGGGGTTAACTTCAGTAATTACCGTCTTCGTTACCGAATTCAAGCCTTGTTTCCTTTTTTCAAGCAAATTCAGGGGAAAGTGAATACAGAAATTTTGTTAAACGCTGGTCAAGAAAATCCAGCAAATACCTTGGATCAACATCGAATGTTTGCTGGATTGAGTATTCCTATTCGTTCGAATTTAACACTCGATGTGGGTTATTTACACGCCTTCCAACAGCGCTCGAATTTGAACTATTACGACCGAAGCATTTTGAGTTTAATGCTGAATCACCGGCTTCCTTAAATAGCTTTATTTTGCCAATCCCATAACACGATATTCCAGCCTATGCCTCCATAATCCAAGGTATCGATGACTTGAAAACCGCGTTTCTGGTGTGCTTTTAAGGATCGTTGATTCGCTTGTGCAACGTCCGTGACACAATAGGTGTATTGATTTGCGTAATGATCGCGGAAACCACCGTAGAGTTTTTGGACTAAATCCTGACCTCGATACTCTTTCGAAACGCAAAGCTGAGCCACAATCGCATAATTTTCTACCGGATTGCTTTCGAATTGGCAGCGTTCAATATTCTCCACTAAATCCGCTAATAGGTCATGGTGTCGTGCAGTTTCTGGTAGAGCCACTAGGCTATAACCCACCACCTTTTCGCCATCCTTTGCGATGATACCCGGACTTGACTTGTGAAGCAATTCTAAAAAAGCGAGATCATATTCCGCCATCAAAAACCCTTGCGATTCCGCCTCTTCCTCTGAAATATTTTTCCGCAAATTGGTCTGCTGTAAGGCTAAAACGCCTTCGAGTTCCGCCTGGTTTGTCACTAATTTTATCTCTACCATAGTAATTAGATCAGTGTAATAACAACGCGTCTGTATCTAGTCAATGCTGGCGAACCCGTATCCGTTCCTTCTACCACGACGTGGAAAGTGTCGCCTTTTTTAGCTTCAGCTGGTATTTTCACTTTGATGCGTCCATCTGAAAGTGACGTTTCCACTTTCCCGGATCCCGCTTCCGGATAGGGCCAAACCTTCAGCTTCACCTCATTCCCATCGGGATCTCTCGAGGTCACATGCAACGTTAGAATCGCACCCGCTTTCGCGCTCACATTCATCCCTTCTTTCACGGTAATCTGCGGCGCGTGATTCGCCTCTTTATAGGATTTCACACACCAATCTGCGCGTGCCGCAAAGTCTTCTTGCGCGGCGATTAGCCAACGGGTTTGGGAATAAGAAATATCTAATTTTCCCGTCTCTGGATTAAAATCAGCGGCCTTTTCGTTGTCTTCGAATCGGTAGGGATTCCCCTCGGCTATGGCAAAACGGCCACCCCAACCACCAAAGGAAGGGTTGTTCAAATTATTCAATCCCACATCCACGAGGTGTAAAAAAGCGGGAGAATCACCCTCCGAAATAAAATCATAAGGGCTGAACGAACCCCACTGGGCATTCTTCAACTTGCTAGGATCTCCGTGAATGTGCTCATCGTCGCCGGCTTGTTTTTGGCCATCTCCGTACGAATAATACATCTTCAATAGAGGTCCGTGATTTTGAATAATCTTCGGTCCCATGTAAGTTCCCTCGAAATAGGGCTGTGTTGCCTTAGGCATAATGCGCTTCCAGGGATACGCGAAACTTCCAAACTGATGCGCATTATAAAACACTCGAATCTGTGGCCAGTGTCCGGCAATGTAATTCTTCAAGGTCGCATCCTGATCCATCACGGTGTAGATGATGGCCTTTTTCGAGATTTTGTCTTTTATGCTAGGCCAGTTTTTTTCGCCGGCAAATTGCTCTTCGATTGACTTCAAAGCTCTCGCAATCGTATTCGTCCCACCCCAAGCCTGTAAATAAATGGGCTCCGGATCGTTATCCAAAAGCTTCATCCTAATCCATTCTGAACCCTCCGTCACCTGCTCCATCTCACCTTCAAAATCGATATTTCCCACCTTCACTAAACTACTTAAGTAGGCAGGTGCTGGGTAATTTTTATCATGCAAAATTAAGTTCGGATGGACCTGAGCATAGGCCTTTAGCAAGTCCTGGATCCAGTTAACACCCGGCCAGCGAAGATCGGTTTTGGCACCATACATCGTCCGCGTCATCTCCATTTCAGACGTGAATTTTGTCCCTTTCCCATCGCCTTTGTAATGCCACATCGAACTCGAATACACCAAACCTTCTACTTGGTATTCGTTCGAATAAAGGAGCATTCGGATAAAGGTGTCCACGTCATCGATTTCGCCGTCAGTCGTAACAATCGTTCTGGGAAGATGGCCTTTTGCGAATAACGATGCACTCACCAGTAAGAGGAATAAGATTTTTTTCATGTTAGGATATATGTATGTCAAAGCCCTGTAGCAAACCCGCTAGCCCCTCCTGCGAAAACTTCGCTTTTTTGATTTGATTTAGGCTAGGATGAATGACGTAATTGAAGGCACTTCGGAAGTCCGCTTTGCTTACACTAGTCTGGTCAAAAAGAGCGCCAGCTAAATCGCAATCATCGAAAGTGGCCTCCGAGAAATCAGCTTCGGTGAAGTCCACTTCGTGCAAAGAACAACCAGAGAACTTCGTTTTTTTGCCTTTGATTTGATAGAAAGAAGAGAGATTCAATACGCAGGTATCGAAGCTTACTTCGAATAAAAATGGATTACAAGCTTCGAACCGAAGACCCTGCATTTTGCAGTCTTTGAAGTGGACTTTTTGCAAGGCCGCGCCGCTGAGTTTAACCAGACTTAGATTGCAAGACTCAAACGTGCAATCCACAAATTGGAAGTTTTTGAAATCCTCCGATTCGAATTGGCAGTTTTTGAAAACGCAATGTTCATATTCGCCGATGGCGAGGGTGCTTTCTTTTTCGAATTTTTGGTCGACGATATACGGCTTTTCCATGCCGCAAATTAGGGATTTTTCCTTATTTTGCTCCTTCTAAACCTGTAAGATGAAAAAACTATTCCTTCTACTCGCTCTCAGCACTACACTTTTCGCGCAACAAAAAATCGATTTAGGCACCTTGAAAGGGGGAGGCTATCAAGTTTTGATGCCCGCTAAATGGAATAAAAAACTGGTGATGTATGCGCACGGCTACCAATTTATGGGGACGCCAGCGGCGAGTGCGAATGCGGGTTTGGATAAGCGTTTGCAGGTTATTTTGGATCGAGGATTTGCGGTGGCGGCCTCTGATTATCCGATTCAAGGATTTGCTTTACCCGAAGGAGTGGATGCGACGGAGGAATTACGTCAGGCTTTTGTGAAAAAGATGGGACAACCAGATTCCACTTTTATGATGGGACACTCAATGGGTGGAGGAATTACTTTTGCGACGTTGGAGAATTTTGGCCAACATTATAATGGTGGATTACCCTTATGTCCACTCTCCTCCCGTCCGTATTTACAGTGTAGAAAAGAGTTCGATATGTATGCCACGTTGAATGGATTGTTCCCGGGAATCGTGCCATCTTTAAAAGACATTTTTGACATCAACAGCTCCGTTGGATTTGTATCATTTGCTACAGCAGGCCAAAGAATGGGAGAGATCAAAAAGGCCTTATTACAAAAAGACTCCGTTTTAGCGGTGGCTTTTGCGAAGCGTTTCGACCTGAAATTAGACGATCTTCCTGGCGCCTTATTTTTTAACCAAAACGTCTTACGCGACATCGCACTTAAGCTAAAAGGCAATCCTTTTGATAATACGGAAACGCTTTACACGGGCTTCCCAGATAACTTAAAAGTGAATGCGCTGGCAGAGCGTTTACCTGCCACCCAAGATCAGGCGAAGCTTTTTGCTCGCTATGACCGCACCGGAAAAATCGACAAGCCAGTCGTATTAATGCACACGATTTACGATCAATTAATTCCCGTTTCGTATGCGGTGACGAATATCGAAAATATGATTCATGCGCAAGGTCGCGACCCATATTTTGCAGTGAAATACACGAATGGGCAGGCGCATTGCCAGTTCACGGATGAGCAAACGGCGAAAGCTTTTGATGCGATGCGGAACTTTGTGAAGACGGGTAAAAAACCAGCGATCGAGTTTTTGCCTTAGGCAATCTTTCCTTAGACTCATCGTTTAACGTAAGATTTTCTTAATTTTGCGTCATGAACAAAACCCTTCTTCTCCTACTTTTGAGCGTCTCTGTATTCGCCCAAAAATCGTTTAAGATTGCCTCCCCTTCTGATCAGATTTCTATCCAGCTGACACAAGGAGCGGATAGAGCGCTAAAATATCAGGTTTTTTACATGGCCAAAGAAGTCATCTCGGCCTCTGACCTAGGTTTTACCTTGAAAAAGCCCGCTTTAGAGCTGCGCAAATTTCAGGTGTTGGGCGTAGATTCTACGACCTATGATGGGACCTGGAAACCGGTATGGGGAGAGGTAAAAGAGATTCGAAATAACTACAAAGAATTAACGTTGCACTTGAAGGAATCGGGGGTATTACTCGATGTCATTTTCCGCGTTTTCGATGACGGAATTGGCTTCCGTTATTTCTTTCCGGCGCAGGATAATTTCAAACATTTTATCGTCGATAACGAGTGGTCGTCCTTCACGATGACGGGGGATCATAATGCGTTTTGGATTCCCGGGGATTACGATACGAATGAGTATACCTACCAAAGAACTAAAATCTCCGAAATCGATGCCCTCGCCGCAGCGGCAAAAGAAAAGGACATTGCCGTTACTTCGTTAATGGGCAAAAACTTCGTTCAAACTCCCCTGATGTTAAAGTCTGCGGATGGAATTTACATCAACGTCCATGAGGCGGCATTGGTGAATTATCCGGCCATGCATTTGAAGCAAGAAGGCTTTGAATTTACCTCGGCACTTGTACCCGATGCCGTGGGAAATAAGGCCTATGCGCAAACGCCGTTTAATACTCCCTGGAGAACGATTGTGATCTCGTATAAGGCAGAACAGATTTTGGCCTCCAAAATAATTTTGAACTTAAACGAGCCTTCAAAAATCAAAGATTCCACCTGGATCAAGCCCCAAAAATTCCTGGGCATGTGGTGGGAAATGCACGTAGGCAAAGCGAACTGGCCACTAGCCGGCGGCAAGCACGGAGCAAACACCGAAAACGTGAAACGCTACATCGACTTCGCGGGTAAACACGGATTCGACGGCGTTTTAGTGGAAGGCTGGAACCAGGGCTGGGAAGATTGGTTTGGCAATTGGAAAGAAGAGGTCTTCGATTTCGTGACTCCTTACCCAGATTACCAGATTGATACGCTGACAAAATATGCTGCATCCAAAGGCCTAAAGCTCATCATGCACCACGAAACCTCGAGTTCCGTAACGAACTATGAACGCCGAATGGATGCCGCCTACCAATACATGGTAGACAAAGGAATTAACACGGTGAAGACCGGTTACGTAGGAAAAATCATACCACGCGGCGAACACCACGACTCCCAATGGATGGTCAACCACTACAACCGTGTCGCTGAAAAAGCAGCGAATTATCGCCTTATGGTCGACTCCCACGAGTCCGTGCATCCTACCGGTTTACATCGCACCTACCCAAACTGGATGGCCGCCGAAGCCGCCCGCGGATCTGAATTTAACAATGCGCCTACCCTCGGAATTAACGCGGAACACACGACTATTTTACCATTCACTCGTTTGATGGGAGGTCCCATGGATTATACGCCAGGCCTTTTCCATATGAACTTGAATCAATTCGATTCGACAAGAACAACAAAGGTACGCTCGACTTTAGCGAAGCAATTAGCGCTCTACGTGACCATCTATAGCCCGCTACAAATGGCGGCTGACTTACCCGAAAACTACGAGCCTCGTTTAGATGCCTTCCAATTCATCAAGGATGTGGCAGTCGACTGGGACGACACGAAAATTATTTCGGCGGAACCAGGCGAATTCGTAACCATCGCTCGCAAAGCGAAGGGGAAAGATACCTGGTTCATCGGTTCGATTACCAATGCCACGGCCCGCAACATGTCCTTCGACATGGACTTTTTAGATCCAGATAAAACCTACGAAGCGATGCTCTACCGCGATGCGGATGACGCCGATTTTGAGAAAAATCCAGAGGCCTATGTCGTGGAAAAACGCCTAGTCACGGCGAAGTCAAAAATGACTTTCCGCTTGCAACGAGGAGGCGGATGTGCCATCAGCTTAAGACGCTTAAATTAACATGGAGCTATTCGATTTCCCTTCTGATCCTTCTGTAAACCTGCTTCCAGGTGAAGGGATCGTGAATTATTATGGGAAATTGATGTCTGAGTCAGAAGCCACTACGATGGCACAAGCCCTGCTAGACCGCATCGAATGGAGAAACGACGAGGCGGTCATTTACGGCAAACGCATCATCACGAAACGCAAGGTAGCTTGGTACGGCGAAGAGGCTTTTTCATATACCTATTCAAACACGACGAAGACCGCCTTACCTTGGACACCTGAATTACTGTTTTTGAAAAACCTCGCCGAAAAACACTCCGGTGAAAACTATAATTCTTGTCTTTTAAACCTGTACCACGACGGCTCCGAAGGCATGGCTTGGCACAGCGACGGCGAGAAAGATCTTCGAAAAAATGGGGCGATTGCCTCGCTTAGTTTTGGGGCAGAACGTAAATTCTGCTTCAAGCACAAGAAATCTGGAGAAAAAATCGACGTCTTTTTAGAAGCAGGAAGCCTACTCGTCATGAAAGGCGAAACCCAAACCCACTGGTTACACCGCCTACCACCCACCACGAAGGTGCATCAACCCAGAATCAATTTGACTTTCAGAACGATCGTTACAACCAGCACAACATAAACCGGGAAAGTAAAAAGCAAAAGGGCAAATAGCACCGAGTCATAAAAAACGGAATCTTTCGTTTTCGCTGCTGCGAATGCCCGAACGGGTACATAAAAAGGCAGGGCAAAGTAATACAAGAACCCTTTAGCGAACCCAGGATGCTCCGGCACTTTGATCAGGTGCTGCATCTTCTCAAAAACAACCGCATTAAATCGAACTCGATCCGTCGCCTCGACGATGGGTGTGGGCCAGGATAAGTTTTCGAACGCCAGGTGAATGCCTTTTCCGAAAGCCGTAAAACTCGAATACCCAATACCCGCAATCTGAACAATCGGGAATATTCCTTCCGCATGCGCGCTTTCTAAAATACGGCTTGCTCCTTTTTTAAAGGGCTGTAATTCGTGGGTGTTCAGGCAAATTCCTTCGATGAAAATCAAAACGATTCCGTCGTTGCGGAGGCATTCAACAGCCTTTTGAAAGGTACTAGCATTTAGATGCAGGTGCTCTTTGCCTTCTCTCTGGCGAAATACGGGGAGCATATTTAGTTGCCTTAACAAGAACCCGAAAACCGGATTTCTAAACACGTCGCCTCGCGCTAAATAATTAATTTTTCGAGGATAAAGCGCGCCAATTATGACGGCGTCGAGGAATGAATTGGGGTGATTCACCACTAATAAAACCGGACCTTTCGTGTTCATCAATTCCGCATTTTTCACCACGATGGACGGGCAAAAGAGTCGCAGTGCGAATCGAACCAATATTTTTAGCAGAAAGATCAAGTAATTCTTTAATTTTAGCGCTCGCAAGGTTTAAAAATTTTCGCATGCAAGCAAGTTTTCTATCCGTGGTTTTAATGCCCATCGCCCTCGCCATCATCATGACTGGTTTGGGATTATCGCTCACGATCGCGGATTTCAAACGCGTGTACGAATACCCGAAAGCGGTCATAGTGGGCTTAGGCACTCAGATGATTTTGCTTCCTCTCATCTGTTATTTTATTGCCACCGGTTTGCATTTACCGGCTGAATTAGCGGTCGGATTAATGCTTTTAGCCGCCGCTCCAGGAGGGCCATCTGCGAACTTATACTCGCACATCGCGAAAGGGGATGTCGCCTTAAATGTCACCCTTACGGCCTTAAACAGTATTTTGTCGGTCATATCAATTGCCTTCATCGTGAACCTCTCGATGAAACTTTTAATGCAGCAAGACGCCTACGTTCCTTTGCAGTTTTCGAAGGTTTTGGAGGTTTGTTTGATCGTTATTTTGCCTGTATCTGTCGGTATGTTGATCAGGAAAAAGGCACCAGTATTTGCTGCACGGCTCGAGGCTCCGGTGAAAATTCTCTCCGCTATTTTCCTTGCTCTGATTATCGTTTTAGCGGGTTGGAAGGAGCGCGATCACTTGATGGCGGATATTCAAACTGTCGGTTTAGCTTGTCTTTTATTTAATGTGGCCTGTCTGTCGATCGGGTATTTTCTGTCGCGCTTGTTGAATTTGGAGAAGAAGCAGGCGATCGCAATTGGGATGGAAATAGGCATTCACAATGGCTCTTTGGCCATTTTTATTGCGTTGAATGTGATAGGGAATGGAACGATGACGATTCCGGCCGTGGTCTACAGTATCGTGATGTTTATAACGGCGGCCATTTTCGGGTGGTTGGTGAACTTGCGCAACTAAACGAGCATAACTAATCCGCAGACTCGGCACTTGCCCTTTTCTTTTCGATCTTCTTGATATTCCAAATATACAGCGTCTCCACTTTCGCTCTCGCCCACGGCGTCTTGCGCAAGAAAGTCAAACTCGATTTGATGCTCGGATCGCTCGCAAAGCAATTAATACGAATCTTTTTCGCCATCTCTTCCCAGCCTAATAAATCGACTAGGTCAGTTAAGATTTTCTCTAATGTGACTCCGTGTAGTGGATCGTTGCTCATGAGGAAGGATTTGAAAACCAAGACGCATATTCCACATAATTATAGGCGGTGCGTTTGAAAACTTCGGCCGCATCTGGGCTCACATCTTTTAAATATTTTGCTGGATTCCCTGCATAAATCGTTCCTGCCGGAACGCGGGTTCCCTGAGTTACAATCGCTCCGGCAGCAATAATGCTCCCTTCTTCGATGTAGGCATTGTCCATCACGATGGCCCCCATTCCGATGAGCACATTATCTTCGATAGTGCATCCATGTACGATCGCATTGTGAGCTATGGATACGTAATTACCGATGGAAGTGACGGTTTTTTGGTAGGTACAATGTACCACGGCGCCGTCTTGAATATTGGAATAATCGCCGATGCGGATGGAGTTTACATCGCCGCGAACGACCGCATTGAACCAAATGGTGCAATGTTTCCCGGTCTGCACATCGCCTACTACGGTGGCATTAGGAGCCACCCAATTGTCTTCTCCGAAGGAAGGGGAAACCCCTTTTACTGGTAAGATTAGGCCCATTTTCCTTGTAGTTTAAGCACTTTTTCGATGACATCTCTTACCGCGCCACGACCCCCATTGAAGGGCGAAACGTATTTTACGACCTGGTGCAATTCGGGAATCGCATCGGCCGGACAGGTACTTAAAATATCCGGTCTTGACATGATTTTCAGATCCGCCATGTCGTCGCCCATGTAGAGGATTTCGTTTTCTTTTACGCCTAATTTGGGGAGTAGTTCGAGGTAGGTTTCGAGTTTATCTTTGCCGCCTAGCCCGAAATAGATGTGTTGAAACTTCAGGTTTTCTAAACGTTTTTTGACCCCTGCATGACTTCCACCGGTAATTACACACATCGTATAATTTGCCTCGCGCGCCTTTTCTAGCGCATAGCCATCGCGGATGTAAAAAGTGCGGAAATGTTCGCCCGTTTCGAGCACGTGTACATTGCCGTCCGTCATGACGCCGTCGATGTCAAAAATGAAGACTTTTATATCGCTGAATAGGGAAAGTACGTTAGACATAGGGAGTATTTTGACCCAAATATCTGAATATTTTATGTATTTTTATCCCTTTATGAAGAATACGTCGTCCCTATTTCGTGTCCTCTTTTTTCTGTTAGCTCTGTCTTTCAGCCTTTCCGCCCAAAAAATTCAGGTGGGACCTTATTCTTTACGGGTGAACGGGACGCAACAGGAAAAAAATCACTGGGGTCCGTCTGAGGTTACCTACCGTGTCGCGAATGATAGTCTGGTTTTCCAGGTATCCGAATTTCTTTGGGACGAAAAAACAAAAACGGCGCAAGCAAAAGGCGGCGAAATCCCCGGAGAGAAACTAGGCCACAAGAATGCTCGGTGGCAGATAGATGCGATGCAATTCGAACCGGCGAATGGCACATTGCGGATAATTTCGGCTGATTGGATCGAAGGCGATCAAACCAAAAACGGGGAGGGTCTCCTCACGCTCAGAAGAAAAGACAAGTATTTCAGTTTCGAATTTAGGGGCTCTGAGCCCACGACTTTTAAAGGGGAAGCCTGGATAGCGGAAGGCGCACCTTATTTCAAGGATTTGCGCAAAGGACTGCGTAATGGCGTCTTGCGTTTTGGGAATTTAGGGACGATGTCAGCGCCATTGATTGCGTTTCTGCCGGATTCCACGATTCTAGTGCCCACGGGAAGGTGGACGAGCCTTTTGAGTGATAGCGATTCTTTATGGCGGACGGAATTAACCGGTCAGTGGTACCCGAAAAGTCAAACCTTTCATTTTAAGAAATTACCTGGCGCTAGCAACCGCGCCCTGTTTGAAGATACTTTCCACGAGATGCGGATGTCGGTGGATTTAGGTGTCTTGCGGGTGAGGGAAAAACGTATTGATTTTTACCAAATCTCGGGCCGCAATCAAGTGCCCGCCTGGCTAGAATCGAAGGATTATTATAACGGCGGTCGCATCCAAGATTTGCAAGGGATGTTAACGTACAGCCCTATGCGCATCCTGTACCGCTATTTAGTGGAGAATAAAGCCCAAAGCGCAACCATCGGCGACCTCGCCGTTTTAGTGAATCGCAAGCCAGAGCAATTAGTTGCGGGCTTCCAATCCTTCGTGGAAGCAGGCTATATGCAAGTCGATGGCGATGTTTATTCATTCACGAATCAGGGCAAGCATTACGCGCGGGTAGCCTATGAGAAAAAGGATTTTGATACGTTTTATGCGGCTTCGATGGGTGATCGTTTAGATGCTGACTCGGCATCGATCAGCCTGGATTTAGTCGACAAGAAATTGCGCATCAGGGGGATTCAGCAGGTGATGATTTCCGATTCTTTGAAGGCAGAATTCATTCCTTACGATGAGGCTTTGACCTTCCAAAAAGGCCGCGATTTCAATTTCCCTGGCGAAATCAAGATCGGGGATTACCGTTTCCGTGGTCCCGATTTTGCCTTTAAATTCAACGATTTTACGGCGCAATTTTCGAAAATTGATTCGATCACTTTCATTCCCAAAGGTCAATCCAAAGAGTTTGGTGGGCAATTCAGGTACGAATCTGGTTCCTTGATTCTAAGCGAACCGGGGAACAAATCGGGACGTTTTGGAGTGGCCGAATACCCTAAATTAGTCATCCCCAAAGGCATGACCGCCCATTTCGACGAGTCCTGGCGCGCAAACGGAGTGTACGATACCACGCACTATTTTAAAGTGCCTAGCATCACCCTAGATAGCTTAACGCAGAAGGCGCCTATTTTCGTGGGAAGCTTTCACTCGAAGGGACTTTTGCCAGTATTTACGACACAATTAGTGCTAAAACCAGACCAAAGTTTTGGCTTTACTTACCTCCCTAAAACACCACTTAAAATCTACCAAAACAGAGCGACCCTAACAACCACCGCTCCCATCGAAATGGACAAAAAAGGCTTGCACACCGCCGGCAACTTTTCCATCGAGGGTTTTCAATCGAGCACAAAGGAATCCTTCCTGTATCCAGATTCCTTAATCAGTATCGGTCTAGGCGGGAAACTAGGGGAGATGGCGAATAAAAAAGGACCCATCGCCACGCTGCCCGCACACCGCTTTGCTTGGTTGCCTCGGGAAGATTCCCTCGCGATTTATCCTGAGAAAAACTCCTTCGCTTTGTATGCAAATCAATTGCAATTAGAGGGTCCGGTTTGGATGCACAAAAAGCAGGTTTTCGGGAAAGGGGAGATTACATTGGGCGATGGCAAGCTGAAGTCAGAGCTTTTTTACTTCCAGCCAGCCACCTGGAAATCAAAGGAGGCAAGTCTGGCGATAGGGCTTAAAAAACCTGTTTTCCAAGCAGAAAAAATAGCCATTGAAGCCGCGCCAGGAGCCGTGAATCTGAGCTTTAAACCAGTCGAAGAGTCGCCTGCGAAACTACCTATCCAAAATTACACCACTACCTATTCAGGGGCGGTTTGGGAACAAAAAAACCAGAAAATCAAACTGACTAAGCCGGAGTTAAGCTCGCTAGATTCTGCCTCGAAAGCAGCTCCCATTGTAGCTAAGGCCGGTATTTTAGACCAGGTTTCGGAGGTATTATCGTTGGAAGGCGTGAAGGAAATCGAAATCGGGCCAGCCACCGTTTATCCGGCAAAAGGCCTACTGGCCATCGCGAAAGGCGGACAATTCAAATCACTCACTGGGGCGAGGGCGACAGTGAATGGCCATGTTTTGGCAAACATCAACACCATCACCGCAAACGCACAGAAATTTACGGGAACGGCGAACTACCTGCTGCCCGTCGAAGGAAGCGACTCGCTAGTCATCCCGATGAAAAACTTCGACTTTCTGCCCGAGGGAATTCGCGCGGAGGCCCGTTATATCGAAAAAACGCCACTAAAATTAACGGCCCACCAGGAATTCAAAGGGGACGTCTATTTCTTATCAGAGAAACCAAGTCTTGAATTCAAAGGCTCGATTCGGCCTTTATTAGGCACATTGAAGTTCAAAACCGCCTGGATTCCCTTCGCAAATTCGAAAGGCATCGTGGTGAACGACGAGTTGAAAGACGAATTAGGACGCTCCGTTACCGCCGGCATTTTCGTGAATGCGGATAACAAATTATACCCCTCGTTCTTAGGCCCGATGTCGAACGAAGACGACCCCGTTTTGTTCAAAGCGGCGGGCGAAGTGACGGAGGCATCCGAAGTGTACAGCATCAAAAATGCGGAATCTCAGATGCATTTATCGATTCCGAAAAAGCGAGTGGACACGGACGGGATGGTCCAATTATTTACGGGAAATAAGCTGGTGAGGTCTTTTGGCAAGATTTCGATGTCCCTCGATACCCTGATCCCACGCATCGAATCCTGGTTAAGTTTGCAGTTCCAAATACCGGTTCCTATCCTGGCGAAAATGGGCGAT
>JBMSJH010000012.1:0-18408 GCA_049418705.1 Aquirufa sp. | reverse complement strand
GTAGCTGAAGAAGCTGCTCCAGAAGCACCAGCAACTGAGGAGTCCACAGAAGAAAAAGGAGAAGACGCTTAATCTTTCTCTTTCTATTTTTTTAAAGGGCTTCAACTTTCCGTTGAAGCCCTTTTTTTAGGTAATGAAGTTTAGACCCCTATTTTATAACAGCATTTTATGAGATTTACCGAGTCCACACCAGCGGTTTTATTATTACAAGATGGAACTATCTTCCACGGGAAAGCACTAGGGAAAATAGGTACTCACGGTGGTGAGATCTGTTTTAACACCGGTATGACGGGTTATCAAGAAATTTATACGGATCCGTCTTACGCGGGTCAAGTGATTATCAATACAACGGCACACATCGGAAACTACGGGGTGATGCAAGAGAAAGAGGCGGAATCGAATAAGGTCCAAATCGCCGGTATGGTTTGTAACGAATTTGCTAGCGTTCACTCACGTGAAACGGCGGACGGATCCTTACAAGATTATTTAGCTAACGCCGGTATCGTAGGTATTTCAGGTATTGATACGCGTGCATTAGTTCGCCACATTCGTACGAAAGGGGTTATGAACTGCTTGATCTCTTCGGAAATTTTTGATGAGGCTGAATTAAAGGCAGCTTTAGATAAAATTCCATCGATGGAGGGTTTAGAATTATCTTCACAAGTATGTACGCAAGAAGCCTATTTCTTAGGGGATGAGTCGGCTGAGCGTAAAGTGGCGGTATTAGATTTAGGGGTGAAGAGAAGTATTTTGTCGAACATCGCGGAGCGCGGATGTTATTTAAAAGTATTCCCAGCGAAGACTTCTTTTGCAGAAATTGCAGCCTGGAATCCAGATGGCTATTTTGTTTCGAATGGCCCAGGTGATCCAGCCGTAATGTCGTATGCAATTGATACGGTAACTGAATTCTTGAATAGCGATAAGCCTGTTTTTGGGATCTGTTTAGGTCACCAAATCCTTGCGCAAGTGGTGGGTTTAAGTACCTATAAAATGCACAATGGACACCGTGGGTTAAATCATCCGGTGAAGAATTTAGTGACGGGTTTGTCTGAGATTACTTCCCAAAACCATGGTTTCGCCGTGAAGTTGGATGAGTTAAAAACTTCAGATAAAGCGGAATTGACGCACATTAACTTGAACGATCAAACCGTAGAAGGTTTACGCGTGAAAGGTCGCAAGGCCTTCTCGGTGCAACATCACCCAGAAGCTAGCCCGGGACCACATGATTCTCGTTACTTATTTGATCAGTTTATCGATCTAATGAAATAAAAAAAGCCCTGAGAGATCAGGGCTTTTTTGTTAGGCTTTATATCCGAAGAGCGAATGCTCTTTGATTAATTTGGCGACAGATTTTGGTACATATTGTGCCCACTCATCAGTACCGCTTTGAATCAGTTCAAGTACCTGATCCGTACGGATATTCATGAGCTTTTCATCATAGTTTTTAATCTCCGCTAACTTCTCGTTATCCAATAAGTATTGGAATAGACCTTTCAGATGCGCATCTGGTTCGAAATTCTTCAGTTGAACGATTTCGCCCGTAGTCGAAACGGTGGGGTAGAGGTAGAGTTTGATTTTTTGGCCAAATAAACAGCCAAATGCACTCATGATTCCTCCCGGTATATCTGCATAGTGCTTCTCCTCAAAAATATATTCCAAGTTAGGCATACCCATCACCAGCGCCATCTTTAGCTTAGAGAACTGGCTTAAAAAGTCGACTAGTTTGAAGTATTCGTGGAAATTAGAGATTAACACGGTTTGGCCTAAAGAACATAAAATATCTACGCGATCTAGGAAATCCTTCTCATCGATCTTGTGTTTCTCGTTTTCTAAACTCTTCAGCGTTAACTCAGAAAGCACACAGATTTTATCATCATCCACATCCGGCTCTTGCTCAAACTGCGCAACGCCCTTCTTTAACATATCAGAGAAGATATTCGTTACTGGACGGAAACGACCACGAACGGCTACGATGTGTTTTTTTGCCAACGCATCGTAAGGCTGCATCACCTTGCCATCTGGACCAAAAACCGCCGCTTGCGTGTACCCGTGCTTCACTAAATAAAGAGACATCAGGCGATTATCCACCTCTTTGAAATCTGGACCTTCGAAACGGATCATATCGATTTCGATGCGGTCCTTCGATAAATCATCTAATAAGGACAGCAACAACTTCTCAGGATCCTCGTAGTAGTGGTAGCAACCATACAATAGATTCACTCCGATCACCCCCAGCGCTTGCTGTTGTAGGATGTTGTCGTTATCTAACATGTTGACGTGAATCACGACATCGTTAAAACCACCATTAGGAGTTAATTGAAAACGAAGGCCAATCCAGCCGTGCGCGTCATTGGTTTTTTGGAAATTTAAGGCAGAAACGGTGTCCGCGAAGGCGAAGAATCGTTTTTCGGAAGCGGATTCTGTTAAGCGAACATTCAATAACTTGAATTCGCGATTTAACATCTTCATTAAACGCGGTTCGCAAACGTATTTCCCTGAGGCCTCTTCACCATAAATGGCATCAGAAAAAGCCATATCGTAGGCTGAAATCGTTTTTGCGATAGTACCTGAGGCACCGCCCGCTTTAAAGAAATTAGCCGCTACATCCTGACCCGCCCCGATCTCCGCGAAGGAGCCGTAAATACTGCGGTCTAAGTTTATTTGAAGTGCTTTTTGCTTTGTGCCTATGGATTTAATGTGTGAAGTCATAGGATATGTTTTTTCTCAGGCATTTAGTTTGATACGGCAATTTACGAATTTATGGCCAAAATTCCCCCTTGTGATACAGGCAAAGACCAGCCATAGGTCCCTCGCTAATATGTCCAGTAGTTAAACCATTTTTTTTCATCACTTGTTTCAAGATATCCGAGTAATAAAAGGCCACGGAACCTGTGAAATGAAAGATAGTATCCACCGTATAGCGTTTCAAATAAAGCCGAATATAGGCCTCGAAAGACTGCTCGATCAAGCTATAACAAAAGGCATCTCGGCGGTGGTCAAACAGGAACTTCGAAAAACTGGCAAACCAGCGATTAGGGAAAGCTTGTTTATAAGCCTTATCTAAAATCGTCAAGCGATCTAACACCCCAAACCGCTTCTCAAAAACAGCCCTCAAATCCGCCGGCATTTGATTATGCAGATAACTTAAAACTAAGCTCTTGCCTAAATGCCCGCCACTTCCTTCATCTCCTAACCAAAATCCCAATGGGGGTATTTGTTCCGAAATGCGTGTGCCATCCCAATATCCTGAATTAGACCCAGTTCCTAAAATACAGGCGATGCCGGCTGTTTTTCCACACAAGGAGCGAGCAGCGGCGATGAGGTCATTTTGAATTTCTAACGAACAAGTTGGAGGGAAAAACGGACGAAAGGCAGCTGCAATTATTTCGCATTGTGCATCGCCGGTAACACCTGTGCCATAGTAATAAACGGCAGAGATGGGAAGTTCAGAAAAGCCTGAAAGGACGGTCGCTTGTGCGGTCTTGATTTCTTCCGCTGTTTGGTAATAGGGATTGATTCCCAGACTAGTGAAACTCTCATAAGGTGCCTCAGGATCTTTAATTAATCTCCAGGCTGTTTTAGTCGAACCACTCTCAACGATTAAAATCATGCTATTCTAGGATCCCAATGGGCGTAAATTTCTCAAATACCTTTTCACTATGCGGAGCATCGGCTAGTTCCGGTGTTAAATCTTGGCCTGCCCAATGCTCATAATGTTTGCCATTTTTCCACAATTTGGAATGCGTCATATCATAAATGAGTCCCTGAAAGGCCACCCAAATCTCAGGCTTATCCTGCCCATTTCGTAGGGCTAACTGTCCGCGTGTATAGGTCTTCATATTTTACACGAAGCTAAATAAAAAGGGTCAAAGACCATTTTTTTCAGAAAGATTTTTAATTTTACATCGCAATATAATTTCCTATGAAACAATTCTTTGTCCTACTATTCGCTATCTCTGTGATGGCATGCAGTGGAGGAGGGGACCCAGCTCCCACTCCGACGCCTACGCCTCCTACCCCTACGGTAAATGTGGCTACTTTAGTAAAGAAGGTGTGGTCAGCTAATTCTGTGCAATGGGATGGCGTGACGAAATACGATAAAACGAGTACTTCGAATGTTGTTCAGGGTTATTCTCAATACAAATTAGATTTATCAACTGCAGGTTCCGTTACATTAACGGAGTTTGATGGAAAAATATTTACAGGTACTTACACCGTTGCGACGGATGGAAACAGCCTGACGTTAAGTGGTTTGACGAGTGCAGAAGGGGCTCCTACGGGAACCGGAGGCACGATCGTTTATTCTATTTTATCCACGCCTACAGCGACTGGATTAAGCTTACAACAAACAACAGCTTACGTAAAAGCGAGCAGCGCTATTGTTAAATTAGCTTTAGTAAATCCTTAATTAGATTTTTAAAAATAAAAGCCGTCCTTGTGGCGGCTTTTTGTGTTATATGGAAAAGAGAACAGAAATTGGTGAGATTGGTGAGTTTGGTTTAATTAATCATATCGCATCTCAATTGACAGAGAAGCAGGCCTGGACGGAGTTAGGGATAGGTGATGATACGGCCGTTTTAGATCCGAAAGGGAATAAAGTCGTGACCACCACGGAGCTTTTAATCGAAGGTGTTCATTTCGATTTAGCCTACACGCCTTTGCAGCATTTAGGTTTCAAAGCTGTTTCTGTCGTTCTTTCTGATATCGCAGCGATGAACGCGATTCCGACCCAACTAATCATTGGATTAGGATTGTCTAATCGTTTCTCAGTGGAATCTGTGGATGCTTTATACGAAGGCATTCGATTAGCTTGTGAAGAATACAAAGTGGATGTTGTAGGTGGTGATACCACTTCTAGTCCACAAGGTTTGATTTTATCGATGACTGCCACGGGTGTAGTGGAGGACGAGAAATTAGTAAAGCGCGGAACTGCGAAGCCGAACGACGTACTTTGCGTATCAGGGGATTTAGGGGCAGCGTTGATGGGTTTGCATTCGTTAGAAAGAGAAAAGCAAGTCTTTTTGGCGAATCCAGACATGCAACCGGAATTAGAGGGTAAGAGTTATGTGGTGCTACGTCAGTTAAAACCGATGGCTCGCTTTGACATCATTCACGAATTACGTGAATTAGGTGTGGTTCCGACCTCGATGATTGATTGTTCAGACGGATTGGCCTCTGAGATCATTCACCTGTGCAACGCATCCGGTTTAGGGGCGCGAATTTTTGAGAAGAATATTCCGATTGATGATGAGACCTATTTAGCAGCGACGGAATTTAGTTTGAGTCCTTTGACTGCTGCTTTAAATGGTGGAGAGGATTATGAGTTGTTGTTCACCGTTTCTCAGGAGGATTTCCCCAAAGTAGAAAAGATCGCAGATGTGACCGCTATCGGGTACATGACGAATATCCCGAAAGAACGAGTTATGGTGATGAAGTCGGATGCAATCGTCGATTTAACGGCTCCGGGCTTCGGGAAAGCCTAGACCATTGGTCGTTAAATTTTGCCGTTTGATAAATTTAGGGGTAGAATCGGATTAAAATCGGTATTTTTGCTGTGAATTCTATCCTAATGTTTTAGAAGAATCCTATCATGACAAAGTCTTCCTTCATCCGGAAATACTCTAATCGCTTTCTTTCAAGGTGGTTAGTCTTGGTATTCGACTCACTTATCGTTGTTTTCTCCTTTTCCATTGCGACACTATTGCGAATGAATTTCCAGGTGATGGAAATTGATTTCAACATTTTCTTTTCCCAGCTTATTTTTGTCCTGGGCTTACGTTTATTAGCCTTTTTGTATTTCCAGTCCTATGCTGGAATCATTCGACATACGAGTATTGAGGACGCTATTCTAATTTTGAAGGCGGTTTTCACGGGTTCATTGGGAGCCGTGGCGGTTTCTGGAGTTATCCGAAATACCTTGGGTTTTGAGCACGTATTCAATCTATCGGCGTCTATTTTAATCATTGACTTCTTTATCTGTCTGTTTTGGATGGTGATTTTGCGCTTCTTTGTGAAGAGCTTTTACGAATCCTTCGTGAATCAGTTCAAACCTACCATTGGCGTATTGATCTATGGGGCTGGTTATACAGGTATGTTGACGAAGAATGTGTTCCAAACAGACCGCAGCACTAACTATAAAATCCTCGGTTTTATCGATGACAATGAGTCTAAAATAGGCAAGACCATCGAGGGGATTAAAGTATACAGTTTGCCAGAGGTATTAGATAAGTTCGTGGGTTCGAACGACGGCATGGAGGTTATTATGGCCATTAATAACATGTCTGCGAAGTCAAAGCGTAAAATTTCTGATATTTTCTTAGATAGAGGCGTGGTCGTGAAGGCCCTACCTCCAGTAGATAAATGGGTAGAAGGCGAGTTCGCGATGAATCAAATTCACAATGTGAAAATTGAGGACTTATTGGGTCGCGAAGTGATCCAAATGAATAATAAGCGCATCGGCGAGGAGATTTCAGGTAAAATCATTTTAGTGACCGGTGCAGCGGGATCTATCGGTAGTGAGATTGTTCGTCAGTTGATTGCTTATTTCCCTGCGAAGTTAGTTTTGGTCGATCAAGCAGAATCGGCTTTATACGATTTAGAATATGAATTAGCGGGTAAAGTTCCGACGAACGTTCAACTTATCGTGAATGTGGCGGATGTGTCAGATACCAGACGTATTAGCAAGATTTTTAAGAACCACCGTCCTGATATCGTTTTCCATGCGGCTGCCTATAAGCACGTGCCATTAATGGAAAATAATCCGTACGAGGCGATTAAGACGAACGTGATTGGTACCCGTATTTTGGCGGAATTAGCCTCTGAAGTAGGGGTGGAAAAATTCGTGATGGTATCTACGGATAAAGCCGTAAATCCGACGAATGTGATGGGTGCAACAAAGCGCTTAGCGGAGATGTATACTCAGTCGATGAACCAAATCGAAGGGGTGAAGACGAAGTTTATTGCGACTCGTTTTGGGAATGTGTTAGGTTCAAATGGATCTGTGATTCCATTGTTCAAGAAGCAAATTGAGCGTGGTGGTCCAGTAACGGTGACGCACCCGGAGATTACGCGTTATTTTATGACGATTCCGGAAGCCTGCGAACTTGTTTTAGAAGCGGCGACGATGGGTCAAGGTGGTGAAGTGTTTGTCTTCGATATGGGTGAGTCTGTGAAGATTATTGACCTTGCGAAGAAGATGATTACCTTGAGTGGTTTGCGTGTAGATAAGGATATCGAGATTCGCTACACGGGATTACGTCCGGGTGAAAAGTTATACGAAGAGTTGTTAAACAACGACGAAAATACCTTGCCTACACACCATCCTAAGATCTTGATCGCGGAGGTAAATACGCCTTCTTATGCGTACATGGAAGTAGCTACGAATGATTTGAACCACTTGCTATCGAGTGGAAATAATAATTCGATTGTGGCGAAAATCAAGGAGATTATTCCAGAGTACAAATCGAACAACTCGGTGTTTGAAACCTTAGACAAGAAATCGTCTAAATAACCCTGATTCTTTTTACGATCCAGATTGCCGCTAACGTAAAGAGCGGAGCAGCCAGTACGTCCAAGCTATAATGCACGTGCTGAATTAGGAGCAAGCTCACTAAGAGGAGGCTAAGTCCAATCGCAATTCGCCTTTCTCTAGTCGTAGGCAGGAAGTAACAAAAAAATACCATCGTGGCCGTATGACCAGAAAAGAAGAGGTCTTTCGTAATGGCCATATTCTCCCCATAAATGAACATCTCCGCTAAAGGATCGTGTAAATCCACTAATCGAGCCGGAGGATCCAGCGCAACTAAGTAAATGCAAATAAAGCGGAATAGGGTTTCTACATTGAAGGCCCACGCAAACCAGACGAATCGTTTTGGGTCCTGTAAAAGGCGATACAAGAGGTAAATGACCGAGAGGTAGATGATCCCAAAAATAGGGTAGGAAACATTTAGGGCTGGAAGCGCGTTTAGTATAGGATCGTTCCACTGGATGCCATCACGCAGTTGGATCCATTGAAAATAATCATCTGCCTTGAAAGGGAAAATAGAGAACACGGCTAAGGCTCCCAGGAAGGAGATTGTAAAGCTTCGATCTGCAAAGGCGGTTTTCCAGGTTTGTTTCAAGTTTGAACGAAAATTAGGTAATTTGGGAAGCGAAATTAGTGCTAAAAAACAAAATAAGATGAAAAAGATCTCGAAAATTACGGTAATAGTGTTGAGCATCATCACGAGCGCTTTTCATTTTTCCTGCGGTAGCGCGGCAGAAAAAACTAAACAGACAACTAAAATGGATCAGAAATTAGAGAAAATTACGTTTGGAGCAGGGTGTTTTTGGTGTGTGGAGGCGGTATTTCAGCGCGTGAAAGGGGTGAAAACAGTCACTTCAGGCTATATGGGGGGGAAGATTAAGAATCCAACTTACCGCGAAGTTTGCTCTGGACTAACAGGGCACGCAGAGGTTTGTCAATTAAGTTATGATCCGACTGAGGTGAGTGTGGCGACTTTGTTGGAGATTTTTTGGCAAACACATGATCCCACGACTTTGAATAGACAAGGGGCAGATACCGGGACTCAGTACCGCAGTGCCGTATTTTTCCATACAGCAGAGCAGCAAAATGAGGCGGAGGCTTGGAAGAAAAAGTTAAATGACTCACACGTTTTTCCGAATCCGATTGTGACGGAAATTACCCCTGCATCGGAGTTTTACGTGGCGGAAGATTACCACCAGAACTATTTTAATGAGAATGGGACGGAGCCTTATTGCCAAATCGTCATCAAACCTAAAATGGATAAGTTCTTAAAAGCTTTTAAATCCAAGCTAAACTAGAATCCTCCTTTGTCATAAAAGCTGCGTCTACGGGATAATTTCAAATCCTGTAGCAGCGTTGATTTCACGCGAAGATCGAAGGAATAATTACTCGCACGGCCATAGAATGGACTCGCGATTGGTGTCCAGTTAAAGTTCATTTCCCAGCAATGTAGATCGCGGTGCACGGACATATTCGTGTAGGTCAGGCCTTTGTACTTGAAATCAAAGCCAGAGGTTACTGAGAATTTCCATTTTTCGGAAAGACTCAAGTCACCTTGGAAGCTAAGGCCACTGATGTTTTGGGGAGAAGCTAAACCTGTCTTGTTCATACTGTATTGGTACGAAAAGGAGAAGTTCCAAGGCACATTCCAGTCGACATAGTCGTCTAGGTTTCGGTTAATTTGATTCATTTGTGCCTCGCTGGCGTTCTTGTTCTCTTTCGGCTTAGGTTTGCCTGCCGAGAATCGACGGCCTATCGAGAAATTGAAACCTTGTAAACGGGCTAATCCAGCACCAGAACTGAACATGTAGTCCGGAGTTCTGCGTCCGATATCAAAAAACAATGGATCCTCTACATACAAATAGGGGTCAAAACTTCCACCCATATTAATATCAAACTCTTTTACGCGGGATGCGAGGTTAAACCCAATATTAGAAAGGGCATATTCTTTTGCCAGTAAATTATAACTTCCGTTGATCCCGAAGTTGTCTAAAATGTGGACCTTCTCCGTCAACACGCTCGCCGTATCAGACTTCGTTTTCAGTTTAGCTTCTAAGGTGTTTTGGAACCCAAAAGAAACCGCCCCAGTCGCACCCCCATAACTCATCGTTCTCGGGTCAAACGTGCTAATTCGGCGAATATCCCCGATCTGCTCTTTCCCTTCAGAATTAATAAATTTCCGGTTATTGATTCTGACATCTTGGAAAAAGCCGTAAGACGGATCGGAAATATCAGGCGTATAACTTAGGCCCACTGAAGGGACCAAGGTGTGTCGAATTGCTTCTAAGCGCCCCTTTTTAAAGCGCAAAGTTCCGAACAAACGCGTGTTCATACTCGCCGAAAAGGCAACCTGTGAGCTGAATTTAGGCAAGCCGCCCACGGTATCAATGCGCACAGTAGAATCCGCTGGCACGTAGGTATACTTGTAAGAACGCGTATACATATTTCCAGACCAAGACACCCCAGGAGTTAAATTGATGTGCTTCGTTATCTTCAGGTTAGGCAGGGCGAGCGGAATACTATAATTGAATTTCGTCTGTGCCTTTTCCCATAAGAGAGGTAGGGTACTCGCATCCACCGGAATCACGCCAGGTGGAACATCATCTGCGCCGGTCGGAATAAAAGGTCGTTGAATAGTACCTCTGAGCGAATTAGAGGCGCGCGGATACACATCAAATTCATAACGCGTATACGGGTCACCTACTTGGTTCGTCATCGAGATTCCTCCTGAAAAATCCAAACCAATACGGAATTGATCGATGAAACGATCGCCGATGGAGTTCTTCTTTTTGAAGGGCTGTATCTGGTTTAGGCCAAAGTTAAAGTCTGTTCCCGCATCAAACACGCGTGTACTCGTGTTCTGGTTAATACGTAGGTTGATGCTCGTGCGAATGCTTTGGCCAAAATTCCGGGAATACTGCACGGACGATCCAATCGTATTCGACAGGTATTGCTGCGTATTGAAGGAATTGAATTGGTTGTAGGAGTTCGAGGCGACATTCACAGAGGCTGAGAAGCTAGAATTTCCGACACTACGTGGCGCATGCGACCATTGCAGGGCGAAATCGGTTCTTTTCGTCGGGTCAAACTCATCTCCATTACTATTGCGATTGAAGGCCAAATTAAAGCTACCTGTGTAACGATAACGCTTGTTGTATTGGGAGTTTGCACCTAGACCCCAGCCACCTTTGGAGTATATTTGGCCGGTAAAACGGATACCTATGTTTTCGCTAGCCGCCCAATAATAACCGCCTTCACGCAGATAAAAACCGCGTCCATTTGGCTCCTCCCCATAAGTAGGCATGATAATTCCGGACTTTCCAGCCTCTTTCGGCTGGGAATAGGGGAAAAAGCCAAAAGGCAAGCCGATGGGCAAGGGAATATCATTCAATTCAAAGTGAAAGGGTCCAGAGATGATCTCTTTCTTTCCCACGACTTTGATCTTGTTTGCCTTAATATGGAAGTGTGGATGCGTTAAATTACAGGTGGTGTAAATGGCATTTCGGATGTAGAGGTTCTCCTCTTCGTCTTTTTTGACGTTTTTTCCTTGCACAAAACCCTCGCCCTGCTGGGTCACGATTCCTTTAATGATGGCCCGTTTCGTCTTAAAATTATAGCGAATCTCATCGGAATCGTATTTATCACTTCCTTGGAGAAAAACAGGGAGACCGACGATCTTCTGCGTGAGCGTATCTTTCGTCCCAATGGCATAGACCTCGTTTTTTGCCCAGTCTAAGCGGATATAGTTCGCTTCGAGGGAGATGTCGCCGTATTTGACTTTGGCATTACCGTACAAATTAACGATTTGCTTGTCTGCGTCTAAAATCGTGGAGTCTACGGCTGAATAGTAAACGGTGGTCTGTAAATCCGCCGCCGTGTCTTTAGGGATCGATTTCTGTAAAGTATCCGTCGAGATTACTCGCTGCGCTTTCGCCTCTGAAAAAGAAGCAAATAGGAGCAACAGGGTAACAAAAAGGTAATATGTGGATTTCTTTACCAAATGGAATTTAAAAATTATCTTTGTAACATTAATACAAGCCTACAAAATTACATCTTTGCTTGTTATCAACGTGTACAATTAGAAAATAATGTTTAATCAGATAAAATCTATCGGTTTATTTTTCTCGCTGGGTTTATTACTGACAGCTTGGACGCCTAGCGGCTTTCAGAAAACGGACATTAAAAACAAAATCAAGGTGGTTTGCCTGGATGCCGGTCACGGAGGAAAAGATCCAGGCTGTTCTGGCCCTAAAGGTTCTCACGAGGGCATTGTGACTTTGAAAATTATCTTAGAATTGGGGAAAAAGCTGAAAGCAGCTCATCCTGATTTGAAGATTATCTATACCCGAGATACGGATACCTTTATTGAGTTAAACGAGCGCGCAAATATTGCGAATCGAAATAAAGCGGACTTATTTATCTCTGTGCATTGCAATGCGGCGGTGAATAAAAACGCTTACGGCACAGAAACCTATACCATGGGTTTGCATAAAACGGATGGCAATTTGAACGTAGCGAAGCGAGAGAACTCCGTTATCTTGCAAGAAAAGGATTACCAAAAGACCTACGATGGTTTTGATCCTAATTCGCCCTTAGCCCATATTATGATGGCGAATTACCAAAGCGCGTTCATGGCGAGCTCGGTAAAATTTGCATCGAAAGTCGAGGAGCAGTTTTCGAAGACCTATCAACGCAAGAGTTTTGGAGTGAAGCAGGCGGGATTCTTAGTGATCTGGCGCACAGCGATGCCCAGTGTATTAGTAGAGACGGGATTTTTAACGAACCCGGAGGAAGAGAATTATTTAGCGTCCGAAAAAGGACAAAACGAAGTGGCAACAGCGATTGCTACCGCGTTTAAAGCATACAAAGAAGAAATCGAAAAATAGAAACGATGTTCAAAAGCAATGAATTAAAAGTAGGGTTTTTGGCATTGTTAGCCTTTTTAATCCTCTATTTCGGGTTTAATTTTCTGAAAGGGAATGACGTATTCTCGACGGCGCGCGTCTATTATGTAGAATATGACAACGTCGATGGGCTGATGGTTTCTAACCAAGTGATGGTGAATGGCATCGAGGTCGGAAAGGTAAAGAAAGTCGAGATTTTGCCGGAAAAGGCGAATAAAATCTTAGTCACTTTACGACTTAGCCAAGACATCCTTATTCCAGATAAAACCGTGGCAGTGCTCTCAGATGGGGCCTTGTTAGGTGGTAAAATCATTCGTTTACGCTTAGATGGCAAAGGAAATTTAGCCGAGGATTCTTTCTTAAAAGGGGAGACGGAAGTGGGCGTCACTGCCTTATTAAAAGAACGGGCCATTCCTGTAATCGCGAACGCAGATTCCTTACTGGTTTCTTTCCGCCAAATCTCGAATAAATTCGATCACACCGGCACCTATTTGAATACCTTGTTGAAGACTTCAAATGAGACCGTTTCTAATATCAATGGCTCGGTGAACGGTATAGTTGCAGATAACAAAGCGAACATCGCACAGATTTCAACGAACATGAAGACCTTGTCTACGGATTTGATTGAAACTGAAAAGCAGTTGCGTCCTTTGTTAACGAAGTTTAATACGGTTGCGGATTCCTTGAATGCATTGAAAATCGGTAAGACCTTGAAAGAGGTGGATGCGACGGTGGTTTCATTGAAGAAAATCGTGCAGGGCTTAGAGCGCGGCGAGGGTACGGCAGGTAAACTGATTAAGAACGATAGCCTATACTTAGGATTAAATAAAACCATCGTAGATCTAGATAAGCTATTGCTTGACTTTAGATTACAGCCGAAACGTTACATCGGTATTTCCGTTTTTGGTAAGAAAAACACTCCTCCTTCTAATTAATTTATGTCTACGATTCAAGTGAAAATTACAGCCAGTCCTGAGCTGTCTGATATTTTAGTCGCTGAGCTAGGCGAAATTCAGTTCGATATTTTTGAGGATTCCGATACAGGAGTCATCGCGTATTGTCCGGAGGTTGATTTTTCGGAGGAGGCATTGTCGGAAATTATGTCGCGCTACGGTTTGACGACTTTTGAGACGAATCGCATCGAGAAACAAAACTGGAATGAGGTATGGGAGAGTAATTACGATCCTATTCGCATTGATGACTTGGTGTTGATACGCGCTAGTTTCCATCCTTCGGAGCCAGGGTTTCAGATGGAGGTGGTGATTAATCCCAAAATGTCTTTTGGCACAGGCCACCACGAAACTACTTCCCTGATGACGCAAGCCCTTTTCGATGTGGATTTATCGGGTAAGACTGTTTTAGATGCAGGAACGGGTACAGGTCTTTTAGCTTTTGTGGCAAAGAAGAGAGGTGCTAGTTTCGTGAGAGGTTTCGATATCGATGAATGGTCGGTGGAGAATTCGATCGAAAATGCAGGGCTGAATGAGTGTGCTGAGATTCCTTTTGGGCTAGGTACGATAGCTGATGAGGATGACACGGCTTATGATGTGCTTTTAGCCAATATTAACCGAAATATATTACTCGCAGAAATGGCGGAATACGCCGCTCGAATTAAGCCCGGTGGACTACTTTTCTTAAGTGGTTTCTATACTGAAGACATTCCACTGTTATTGGAATCGGCTGATAAGCAGCAACTTAATTTTATCGCGCAAGCATCAAAAAACAACTGGGCTTGCTTGCAATTGAGAAAAAAACCTTAATTTTAAAGGTTTGACTCTTGTAATCCGAGAAATCGGGTGTTTTTAAAATGAAAATCTCCCCTAACAAACCTTTCCAGGTTGTTTATTCTTTGTTGTCTCACGAATGCCTCGGATACTTATTCGACGTTTTTGTGGTGCAATTAAATGAGAAAGGTCAGTTGACTTGGGAGTACCAAACGCTTACTTCCCGGAATTTCCACGAATTTGAACATGCGCTAGATGACCGCGACCGGACAGCCGTGGGTTTGATCGAGAGTATGAAACCGGTAGCCGTTTTTGAAAAGTTCAATACTTCGAAGCGCAAGACGATGGAGGAGTTCTTCTTGAAGACTTGGGATGCAGAGAAAGGGGAGAAGGATATTCAAGAGGCAGTGATGTCGGTGATCGAGAAAAAGAGGGGTCAAATATTTGGACTGATTTGTCCTGATAAGACGCTCTTCATCATGGGAAATGATGGAAACCCGATGCGCCAATCTGTTCAAATCGAGGCGGAGGCTGTGGATGTGTTGTTCCATTTCATGCGCAATGAGGAGAATACGCATTACTTCCCTACCTTAAAATACAAAGGCAATAAGTTAGAGTTCCAGTACAAAGACGCGGTCGTTTTATGCGATGAGCCGGCTTGGATGCTGATGAACCAGAAATTATACCACTTCAATCCAGAATTAGAGGGTAAGAAATTACGCCCTTTCTTGAATAAGAAGTTCGTCGCGATTCCGAAGAATATGGAGGAAGATTACTTCCGTAAATTCGTGAAGGCGATGGTAGCTCGTTACCCGGTGCATGCAAAAGGGTTCGAGATTACAAATACCGAGAAGCCAGTTCAATTCCTGCTTTCCTATGGCCCTACAGCGCCTAAATTAGAGGAGGAAGAGACCTTGAAAAAGAAGGCAGCTTTAGAAGCAGCGGATCGCTGGAACTTCGTGCTATCCTTTCAATACGGCAATAATCGCTTCCCTTGGGACGGTTTGTCATCTGAGGCAAACGTTCTTTTCGAAAAGAAAGGGGATAGTTATGCCTTCCAAAAAATCATGCGTTCCCACGTCAAGGAAAAACGTGCCTTCCAACAGCTAAAGACTTTAGGTCTTAAGATGGAGAGCGACGGTCGTGCCTTTATGCAACGTGGTGAGGCAGTTCAGTGGTTAACAGCGAATAAAGAAGCCTTGGATCAGGCCGCATTTGTGGTGCAGTTCAAAGGCGATGGACAGGCACCGCGATATTTTTTAGGCAAGCCTGAGATTAAGATTCGCATCGGTGAAAAACTGGATTGGTTCGATATTCAAGCGGTTATTTCGTTTGGGGAATTCCAAATTCCATTCTTAAAAATTCGCCAGCTCATCCTGCAAAAGAAGAAAGAATTCCACTTGCCAGATGGGTCTATCGCGATGATACCAGATAACTGGTTCCACGATTACCAAGATTTATTCTATTTCTCTGAAACCCGTCCCGGTGAGGAGGGTGTTTTCTTACGCCGCCAGCATTACCAATTAGTGCAGGAGTGGGAGAATCAAGATTTAGTGAAAACTGCGCTACGTGCCAAGACCGTAAACGACCTTGCGCTCGAAGCGAAAGAATATCCCGTGCCGAAGAACTTCAAAGGCACCTTGCGTCCTTATCAATTAGAAGGGTATCGTTGGATGCGCACGCGTCAGGCCGCGGGTCTGGGCGCTTGTTTGGCGGATGACATGGGTCTTGGTAAAACGGTGCAGACGCTGTGCCTATTACAAAGTTTAAAGGAGCAGGGCGAGACCTTGCCTACCTTACTCGTGATGCCTACCTCCCTGCTGTATAACTGGGAGATGGAGGCGAAGAAATTTACGCCGCAATTGCGCGTTTTAGTCTATAGCGGGCCTCAGAGAGAGAAGCTGCAAGCCCAAATCGGTAAGATCGATTTGATTCTTTGCTCTTTCGGTATGGTGCGTTCGGACATTGATTGGTTCGAAAAGCAAGCCTTCTCGTATGTGATTTTAGATGAGTCGCAGGCGATTAAAAATCCTTTGGCGAATATTACCAAAGCCGTTCAGAAGCTGAATGCGAAATTCCGTCTTGTGATGACGGGAACTCCGCTGGAGAATTCGACGATGGATCTTTGGTCCCAAATGAACTTCGTCAACACCGGACTCCTAGGTACTCAGCGTTATTTCAAAGACCATTTCCAATTGCCGATCGAAAAGAAGGCGGATATGGAGAAGAAAAAGCGCCTTTATTTCTTAATTAAGCCCTACTTATTGCGTCGCGAAAAGCGTCAAGTAGCTGCGGATTTACCAGAGAAAATGGAATCGGTGACCTATTGCTCGATGACGGAGGAACAGGAGCGCTTGTACGATAAAACGAAATCGTTCTACCGCGATGTGCTTTTAAAGCAGATCAAGGATGAGGGTTTACAGAAATCTCGTTTCTCTGTCTTACAGGGTTTAACGAAATTGCGTCAACTCGCAAACCATCCATCGCTTTGCGAGGAAGGATATACGGGCGACTCTGGAAAAATGGAGGCCGTTCTAGAAAAATTAGAAACGGTATTAGAGCAACACCACAAGGTCTTGATCTTTAGCCAATTCGTTCAGCACTTGAACTTGATTAAAACGGCTTTGGAAGAGCGAGGCATCGCCTATGCGTACTTAGATGGTAGTACACTGGATCGGAAGGGACAAGTGGAAAGCTTCCAAAAAGACGACGGGCAATCTGTTTTCTTAATCTCTTTAAAAGCCGGCGGCGTAGGTTTGAACTTAACCGCGGCGGATTACGTGTTCTTACTAGACCCTTGGTGGAATCCAGCAGCGGAGGCTCAAGCGATTGACCGCGCGCACCGCATCGGCCAAAAGAAAACAGTCTTCACCTACAAGTTCATCTCGAAAGAAACGGTGGAAGAGAAAATCTTGGCCTTGCAGCAACGCAAGAAGGATTTAGCTTCAGAGCTGGTAACGTCAGACGAGAGCATCTTACGTGCCTTGAGCGAAGACGAAGTACTCGATTTATTAAGCTAGAATTTTAACGAGGATGTTTTTTGCCACTTCATGACTGATGAAGATGGGCTCTGCGTCGTTAATTGAGACGAAGAAGGAGCGATCGAATTCGTTGATCTCTATTATCGCTAATTTAGATCCCAGACTCAGGTTTAGTTTCGTTAATAACTGCAAGAAGACCGCAGAATCTTGCGCCACTCCCATCAGTTTGCAGTTTTTCCCGGCCTTGATATCCGAAAGATGTAGGTAGGCTAATTCAGGTAAGATACCTTCTTTGTTTGGAATTGGGTCGCCGTGTGGGTCGGTTTTAGGGAAACCGAGGTAGGCGTCTAATTTTTGGACTAATTCGTCTGACTCGATGTGCTCTAGTTGTTCGGCGATTTCGTGCACCTCATCCCAGTTGAATCCCATCTTGTCGACTAAGAATACTTCCCAAAGTCGGTGCTTTCGCACAATCGACAGCGCAATTTTTTCGCCTGCCGGACTTAAGCGCACCCCTTGGTATTTCTGGTAATTCACCCAGCCCTTGTCCGCTAATTTGCGTAACATGTCTGTCACAGACGCCGCTTTTGTTTGCATTAATTCAGCGACAGCGTTCGTCGAAATATCCTCTGAAGTAGCCTCAGATAGACGGTGAATGACCTTTAAGTAGTTTTCTTCTGTGAATGAAATCGCCATGAGGTAAAGATAGTAAATTTATTTTTTAGGTTAATCTAAAAATTATTTTTAAATTGTACAAAATTCTGTTGTATGTCGAGTCCTTGGCGTTCTAGTCCTAAAATGAAATCCCTCTCCGAAGTGTTTGGGACGATACCTGTGCCTACAGGCTCCGGTTTTTGGAAGAATTTACGGGCCTTCATGGGTCCCGGTTTTTTAGTGGCCGTAGGCTACATGGACCCGGGTAACTGGGCAACCGACCTTGCTGGAGGAGCCTCTTTCGGGTATACGCTTTTATCAGTTATTCTTGTTTCCAGCATATTTGCGATTGTTTTACAGCACTTAGCCTTGAAATTAGGCGTGGCTTCGGGGCGCGATTTAGCCCAGGCCTGTGGGGATGCATTCCCCAAACCGGTAGCCATCTTTTTGTGGATTGTCTGCGAACTAGCGATTGCTGCCTGTGATTTAGCAGAGGTGATCGGTTCCGCGTTAGCGCTTCAATTGCTCTTTGGGATCCCGATTCTAGCCGGGATTGTCATCACGATTTTAGATGTTTTCTTGATTTTATATTTCCAAAACAAAGGTTTCAAAGTCATCGA
>JBMSJH010000011.1:0-18852 GCA_049418705.1 Aquirufa sp. | reverse complement strand
TGAGCTTCACTTGGAGATCATCATCGACCGTATGCGTCGTGAGTTTAAAGTAGAAGTAAACCAAGGTGCTCCTCAAGTAGCTTACAAAGAGTCTTTAACTAAGACAACTGAACACCGTGAGGTTTACAAGAAACAATCAGGTGGTCGTGGTAAGTTTGCTGATATCGTATTTGAAATCGGACCAAGAGAAGATGACAAACCAGGTTTAGAATTCGTTAACAATATCGTGGGTGGTGTGATTCCTCGTGAATTCATTCCAGCTATCCAAAAAGGTTTCGAAGAAGCAATGAAAAATGGTGCTTTAGCTGGATACCCAATGGATTCAATGAAAGTTCGTTTATTCCACGGATCTTTCCACGATGTCGATTCAGATTCATTATCATTTGAATTAGCAGCTCGTATGGGTTACAAAGAATCAGCGAAACAAGCTGGCGCGAAGTTAATGGAGCCTATCATGGCCGTTGACGTTGTTACTCCTGACGAATATACTGGACCTATCACAGGTGACTTAAACCGTCGTCGTGGTATCATGAAAGGTATGGATTCTCGTCAAGGTGCTGTAATCTTGAAAGCGGATGTGCCTCTTTCTGAATTATTCGGTTACGTAACAGATTTACGTACGATGTCTTCAGGACGTGCAACTGCCTCGTTAACGTTCTCTCACTACGAATTCGTTCCGCAAAACATCGCTGACGAAGTAGTTAAGAAAGCGAAAGGATTATAATATTCTTTGCAGATAATAGAAAAGCCCGAGCGTGAGTTCGGGCTTTTTTTATGCCAAAACCTCTCATCCTTCCCACGCTCAATTCATCCTCCCCCGCTATCTTTTGTCTAAAAAGAAGAATTGTTTCCTAGATTGGGTGTATTTTTGAATTCATTAATTTGATTGCTATGACTAAAATTATCGAGACCCAGTCTATTTCAAAACGTTACGTGATGGGAGAAGAAGTGATTGACGCCTTAAAAGACATCAACATTTCCGTGAATAAAGGCGAATACGTAGCTTTTATGGGTCCTTCGGGTTCTGGTAAATCCACTTTAATGAATATCGTAGGCTGCTTAGATACGCCTTCTACGGGAAAATATATCTTGAATGGACAAGATGTATCGGAGATGTCAGAAAATGAGCTGGCGGCCGTAAGAAACAAGGAAATCGGCTTCGTTTTCCAAACCTTCAACTTACTCCCTCGCCAATCTGCCTTAGAAAACGTGGCATTGCCTCTTATCTATGCAGGATATACCAAGAAAGAACGCACAGAAATCGCAATGAACGCCCTAAAAGGGGTGGGACTAGATAATCGCGCACTTCACAAGCCAAACGAGCTTTCAGGGGGTCAAAGACAGCGTGTCGCTGTGGCTCGTGCCTTAGTGAATGATCCGTCAATCTTATTAGCCGATGAGCCGACAGGTAACTTGGATACCAAGACTTCTTACGAGATCATGGATCTCTTCGATCAATTGCACAAAAAAGGCAATACCATCGTCATGGTTACCCACGAGGACGATATTGCCCAGTATGCTCACCGCATCATTCGTTTACGTGATGGTGTCGTAGAATCTGACACCATCAATAAGAACGTGCGAAAGGTAGAGAAAGCCTAGAACTTCACACGATCTGTTCCGTAAGGAGCACGTTGTGCTCTACGTAACCAGGTATTTGCTTCCGCATCATTCACGAAATGTTCCTTCGTCGGATCCCATTGCAATTTGCGTGGAATCTTCATCGCTACGTGCGTGATTAAACAAACCGTACAAGCGCGGTGGCCTATTTCAATAGGTGAAATCGGTTCTTTGCGTGTTTCGATACAATCTAGCCAGTTTCCGTGCTGATCATCTGAGTTATATAAATGAAGTTCATTTTCCCCTATCACTGACTCTAAAATCTTCGGATTGGACGCGTCTAATGCTTTCGATCTCACCTTCGCAGTCGGATCACTCGGCGTCGCCGCATAATCGCCACGAGAAACGAAAATCCATCCTTCTGATCCTTCGTAGCGGATACCGTTTTGGTAGCCACCAGAGGTATACATCGTGATACCGTTGGCGTATTCAGCTTTGGACATGAAGTCCCCGTGCACATTCCACAAACCTGATTTTGGGAATTCTGCCACTGCCTCTACAGAAATAGGTCCCGTATATTCTGTGTCCATTCCCCAAGCCGCAGAATCGTAATGGTGCTGTCCCCAACCCGTAATCATTCCGGCACCAAATTGCTCCATACGCAACCAACCTGGACGGTCATATCCTTTTTGTGGATGCACGGCAATCTCTGTGTAAGCCATTTCAGGTGTAGAACCTAACCACATGTCGAAATTAAAGCCTTTGGGCACTGGCATCGCAGGCGCAGGCGGACCCGATGGATCTCCTGGCAAACCAATCTTTACCGTGTGTAATTTACCGATACGACCATTACGAACTAGTTCCGCCGCAATTCTAAATTGGGATGTTGAGCGTTGCTGCGTACCTACTTGCAGAATACGACCGGTCTTTTTAATCACGTTCGCTAACTGACGACCTTCGTGAATCGTTAATGACGTGGGCTTTTGTAAGTAAATATCTTTACCCGCAAGTGCTGCTTCCATCGCTGGTTGTGCATGCCAAAAATCCGGCGTACTAATCATCACCGCATCGATATCTTTATTTAAGAGCATTTCGCGGTAATCATCGTACATCTTCACATCGATGTAATTCGCTTGACCCGTTTTCTTTGTGTAGTATTCTTCGACTAATTGCTTGGTCTCCTCGGTACGGTGGCGATCTAAATCGCAGACAGCCATAATGCGCGCCTTCTCGTGCTTCCAGGTTCCTGGTAAATCGTGGGTACGCGCGATGCGACCACAGCCGATTTGGCCGATGTTGATTTTATTGCTCGGTGCATCTTTCCCGCCTAAAACGTGTGCTGGAACGATGGTAGGGAAGCCTAACGTACCTACGGCACTAAGGGCTAGGTTATTGATAAATTTTCTCCTTTTCATGCTTTGATAGATATGTTAGTTGCATTCTTTTGGGCAATCAATGCTAGTTCCGTGGCTAAGAAACAATGCGCTTGTGTCATCGCCGTCTCAGTTCTATTCAATACATCGTTTACCAGTAATTCTCCGTGAGGAAGATTCACATCTTTGCAATCGATGTACAAGGTCTCCTTGTTCGTCACTACATACAAATGACTTCCTGTGCCGTGCGGAGAAGCAATATCCGTGTTTTTACGTACTTCCATATAGCCATCTGTTCCTAGGATGGTCAATCTACCGTCTCCCCAGGTATTTAATCCGTCCGGGGTAAACCAGTCCACGCGAATGTAACCGGAGCCTTTATTGCTACGAAGCATTAGATCGCCAAAATCCTGGAATTTCGGGTATTGAGGGTGGTGGTGGTTCGCAATTTGGGAAGCGACTACTTCTCCTTGCGTTGAACCAGTGAAATGTAAAAATTGATCCACTTGGTGTGAGGCAATATCCGTGATGATTCCCCCGTAATATTTTGTATCAAAGAACCAGTCAGGACGCGAATTAACGCTCATTCGGTGTGGCCCTGTTCCCAAGGTTTGCATCACTTTTCCGATTCTTCCTTGCGCAACCAATTGACTCGCTAGCTCCGTTGCCTTGTTTTCAAAACGCTCGCTGAAGGAGATGGAATAAATGCGATTCGTTTCTTTTTGGACCTTGCGCACCTCCGCTAATTGTTCTAGACTAATGATGCCTGGCTTGTCGACCATATAATCTTTTCCATGCTGCATCACGCGGATTCCTAACGGAGCGCGCTCATTCGGTGTGATGGAACTAAGGACCAGTTTGATAGAAGGATCCTCTAAGACCTCTGCTTCGCTCTTCACAAGCTTAGCTTGAGGGTAACGTTTCGCGAAGTCTTTGATTAAATCCGGTTCTTTTGCATAATACGAAACAAACTCTCCACCGCCTCGAATGATCGAATTCGCCATCGAATAAATATGTCCGTGGTTGATTCCTACTACACCGAATTTAAGGCGCGGCGCGATGATGCGTTCCGGCTGTTGCGGGGCAAAAGATTTCGTTACGTCTTTAATGGAAGAGGGTAAAAAAGCCATTCCGCCTAACATTCCGGCTTGATGCAGGAAGTCGCGGCGATTCGCAGCTGATGATTTCATTTTTAATAGGTTTAATTTACCTACAAAAGTAAAAATCTAATCGAGATTACTGACCTGAGGGCATAAAAAAAGCTGCTCATTTCTGAACAGCTTTCTTATTATATAAAAAATCTCAAACCTATTTTTTCTTTTCTTTAACACGAGCCGCTTTTCCTTGCTTACCACGCATGTAGAATAAACGTGCACGACGTACTTTACCACGACGTAATACTTCAATTTTGTCGATGTTTGGTGACAAGATTGGGAAAATACGCTCAACACCGATACCGTTAGAGATCTTACGAACTGTGAAAGACTCACCAGCACCCGAATTTTTACGTTGGATAACTAAACCTTGGAAAACCTGGATACGCTCCTTGTTACCTTCACGAATTTTCACGTGTACGTTAACTGTGTCTCCTGCAGCGAATTCAGGGTGTTCACCTCTACGTGCTGCGTTTTCTTGCTCTACGAATTTAATTAAATCGCTCATCTGAACTAATTTTTATTTGATGATAATCAGCGCTTAGCGGCCCACTTGTGCATAAGATCGTCTGATTGGGGTTGCAAAGATAGGAAAAATATTTCTTTCCAAAAACAATTGACTACTTTTTACCTTTAATAGCCTGAACAAAGTCAACTATCTCAGCGCTAAGGTCTTTGGCCTGTGCGATCATCTTCACGAATGCACTACCAATAATCGCCCCAGAGGCATTCTTAGATGCCTTCATGAAACTCTCATGATCTGAAATACCAAAGCCAATTAAACGCGGATTCTGCAAGTTCATCGCTGCGATCCGAGTGAAGTAGACTTCCTGATCTGCCGAAATCCCCGTTTTAGCGCCGGTCGTACTCGCTGAAGATACCATGTAGATGAAACCTTTGGAAACTGAATCGATGTGTCGAATACGCTCATCGTTCGTTTGAGGGGTAATTAACAGAATGTTGTATAAACCGTATTTTTCAAAAATCTCGCGGTAAGACGCCTCGTATTCCACCATTGGAAGATCCGGCAAAATCAAGCCATCCACTCCTATTTCCGCACATTTCGCACAGAAAGCCTCCACGCCATATTGCAATACAGGATTAATATACCCCATTAAAAGCACAGGAACCGTGATGGTCTTACGCATATCTTTCAATTGCGCAAACAAATGTGCCACGCTCATTCCTTGCTCTAATGCCGCTTGATTCGAAAGCTGAATCGTTTCGCCATCCGCAACCGGATCAGAATAGGGCATGCCTACTTCGATAATATCTACGCCACCTGCTTGTAAGGCATTCAACACCGTCATCGTATCCTCGAAACGAGGGAAACCAGCCGTTGTATAGACGTTTAAAACAGGTTCAGTAGCTTGGGCAAAAAGGGCTGAAATTCGATTCATCTTAGTCATTCAATTTTAAACGGTTTTGGTAAGTCGATAAATCCTTATCCCCTCTTCCTGATACATTTACGACCACAATTTCATTCGGTTTTGCTTGTAATCTTTCGAATACGGCCAAAGCGTGTGCCGTCTCCAAAGCCGGAATAATACCCTCTAATTGAGAGCATTCCACCGCTGCCACTAAAGCTTCCTCATCTGTCACGCCATAGAAGGTCGCACGACCTGATTCGAACAAATGCGCATGCATAGGCCCGATTCCCGGATAATCTAAACCAGCAGAAATCGAGTAGGGCTCGATTACCTGTCCGTCTTCGGTTTGCATCGATAAACTCTTGCTACCGTGTAAAACACCTGGTTTTCCTAAGAAAGTGGTCGCGGCAGAATGGCCAGATTCCACGCCTAAACCAGCCGCCTCCGCAGCGATCAAGGCCGTGCGTGGCTCATCTAAAAAATGGTAAAAAGCACCTGCGGCATTCGATCCACCACCTACGCAAGCAATCACGTAGTCTGGGTAATCACGGCCTTCTTTTTCTTGTAATTGGGTACGAATCTCTTCCGAAATAACGGATTGAAAACGTGCCACCATGTCTGGATAGGGATGTGGACCCACGACAGACCCAATAATGTAATGCGTGTCTACCGGATGATTAATCCAGTGACGCATCGCCTCGTTTGTGGCATCTTTTAGGGTTTGAGAACCCGATTTTGCAGCTACCACTTGCGCGCCTAACATACGCATACGTGCTACGTTAGGAGCTTGTCTTTCGATATCGATAGCGCCCATGTAGACGATGCATTCCATGCCCATCAAAGCACAAACCGTCGCTGTCGCCACGCCGTGTTGACCAGCACCTGTTTCCGCAACGATTTTGGATTTACCCAGGCGTTTTGCGACTAGGATTTGGCCTATCGTATTATTCACTTTGTGTGCACCTGTGTGACACAAATCTTCTCGTTTCAAATAGATATTCGTGTTGTATTTCGCAGACAAACGCTCCGCCTTGAAAAGAGGCGTAGGACGACCCACGTAATCTTTCAATAAGGCGTGGAATTCCGCCTGAAACGACGGCTCCGCGATGATGTCTAAATAGCGGGAACGTAATTCCTCGACATTGGGGTACAACATTTCTGGAATATAGGCTCCGCCATAATTCCCGTAATACCCACGCTCATCTACATTAAATGACATATCTATTGCTGTTTTACTATTTCCTTTACTTTCTCGATGTCCTTCAAACCTGGACTCAGCTCGAGTTTACTATTAAAATCCAGGGCGTACAATCCCGGTAATTTCTTCGCCTCTTCTACATCTTCAGCGCTCAAACCTCCCGCTAAAAAGTAGGGAATATCCAGCTGGTAATGCGCTAACAAAGACCAATCAAAATGCTCTCCGGTTCCACCTACTTGCGCTCCTTTTTTCGTATCAAATAGATAAAAATCAGGTTGATCTGTTAAGTCTAAATCCGCAGCTGAACCCACACTAATCGCCTTGATTACTTGCAATCCGGCGGCTTTCAATGCATCTATTTCTGTTTGCGACTCCTCGCCATGCAATTGCACGACGGAGAAACCAGCTTTTTTTGAAAGCGCAATAATATGCTCTGTGGTTTCATTCACAAACACCCCCACCGCCTTTGTTTTCGCTGGCAACGTAGGTATCACAAAATCAGGACCTACGTATCGGGGCGATTTAGCCACCCAAATAAATCCCATAAAGTCCGGCCCGCAAGCCGCTACCTCTTGGATATTTTGTAAATCCCGCATGCCACAGACTTTCCACTTCATGCTTATTGAATAAAGTCGCTTAAGGCTTTTCCTGGGTTATCCGTTTTCATGAAGCTTTCGCCTATCAAGAATCCACGATACCCGTAGGTTTTCAATTCTTTAATAATCTCTGGACCTGAAATACAACTCTCTGAAACTTTCACAAATTGCCCAGGTATTTTAGTTGCCAACACCTTCGACGCCTCCACATTTTGCTCCGAGAAATTCTTCAGGTTTCGGTTATTTACACCTACCACGGAGATATACTCACCTAGTGAACGATCCAATTCTTCTTGATCGTGCACCTCTAGCAAGGTTTCCATTCCTAATGAACGGGCTAGCGTGCCTAATGTTTTGATTTCCGAAGGACTTAAGGCCGCCGCGATCAATAAAACCACGTCCGCTCCCATGGATTTTGCCTCGATGATTTGGTATTCATCGACCATAAAGTCCTTGCGCAAGATAGGCGTGTTCGGGTTTGTGCGACGAGCTAATTCAAAATCAGCATAGGTTCCTCCAAAATAGGATTCATCCGTCAGGACCGATAAACAGGCAGCACCTGCCTCCACATAGCCACGTGTTACGACATCCACTCCCAAGCGATCGTTGATGATGCCTTTGGAAGGGGATTTGCGCTTAAATTCAGCGATAACTCCCGTGGAAACTGGCTGAATTAGAGACATCGACAAAGAATGACAAGCACGCGCGAAAAAACCTTGTTTTTCGAGCTGAGCTGTCGTGGTGCGCGCTTTGCAAGCGGCCACTTCCTGTCTTTTTGTTGCTATGATTTGGTCTAATATGCTCATCCTAGTCCATGATAAATTTCTTGAAAGCCTGGAACGCGCGACCGCTTTCCAAAGACTCTTTCGCTAAAGCATAGCCCTCCACTAAAGAGGCTGCCTTACCTGCCACATATAACCCTGCTCCAGCATTCGCTAAAACAGCTTGCGTTTGAGCAGGTGTGCCTTCGCGTTGTAAAATCTTGTACAACATATTCGCTGAAGCCTCCGCATTCGAGCCCCCAAATAATTCCGACTGCGCCACTACATCACAGCCAATGTCGGATGGATTATAGATCGCCGCACCTTCAGGAGTCGTTAGACGGAAAGCAGAGGTTAATGAGATCTCATCGTAGCCATCTTCCGCATACACGATCCCGTATTGCTTGCCAGAACCTGCAAAAAATCCTTCGTACAAAGCAAAGGCTTCGGGCGAATAGACGCCGGAAATTTGCTTGGTTACTTTGGCAGGATTCAACAAAGGCCCTAATAAATTAAAGAAGGTCTTCATGCCTAATTCCTTGCGGATAGGACCCACAAAACGCATCGCTGGGTGGAAAAGTGGCGCGTGTAAGAAACACATGCCCGCCGTTTCCATCTTGCGCTTTAAGATTTTGGGATCATTGTTAAATTTCAAACCTAAAAACTCTAAAACGGTGGACGATCCCACCGATGAGGAAACGCCGTGATTGCCGTGTTTCGCGATTTTTTGGCCGGCGCCTACGATGATGAAAGAGGACGTCGTCGAAATGTTAAAAGTATCTTTTCCATCTCCACCTGTTCCGCACACATCCATCGCATCAAACTCTGATAAATCCACCGTTACGGCTAAATCCAACATCGCAGCAACGAATCCTTTTAATTCATCTACTTGAATTGGATTGAACCAATACGAGGATAAAAATGCGGCAATTTGGCTCGGATTAATTTCTCCTTGCCCGATGCGCAGCATGATTTCTCTGGCTTCATTTTCTGATAATGCTTCTCCCGCAACCCGTCTATTTAATATATTTTTCATTCTATTATTTCATCCAATTTTGAATCATTTGCTTTCCATGTTGCGTTAAAAACGCCTCTGGATGGAATTGCACCCCGCGCACATCGTATTTCGAATGCGCCTCCGCTAAGACAAATCCTTTGTCATCTTGCGCCGTCACCTTTAGATCACTTGGCATCGTCGAAGGAATCACCGTCCACGAGTGGTAGCGGCATACTTCGAAGCGCGCTGGGATATCTAAGAACAAGCGTTCTGTCGGATCCGTCACCACACATTCCGTCGTCACACCGTGTAAAACCTCGCCCATGTTACTTAATTGAGAGCCAAATGCCTCCGCAATCGCTTGATGACCCAGGCAGACGCCTAGAATTTTTTTGGTCGACTTATATTCTTTCAATAAATCCATCATAATTCCCGCCTCCGATGGAATCCCAGGGCCCGGCGACAACAAGATATTGTCGTATTTGCCCACTTCCTCGAGCGAAATCTTATCGTTGCGAAACACGTCCACCTCCGCGCCTAACTCCTTTAACAGGTAGACCAAATTGTACACAAAGGAATCGTAATTATCTAAAACCAATACTTTCATATCCTTAGGCTAAATTTTCTGCCACCTCTAATGCTCTGCGCAAGGCTGCTAGTTTGTTGTGTATTTCCTGCATCTCACTCTCCACCACGGACTTAGCGACTACGCCCATGCCCGCTTGGAAAAACAAGGTGTCTCCTTTACTTAAAAACGTACGAATCGCGATGGCATGATTAAAATTGCCCTCGAAATCCATAAAACCGATCGCTCCACCGTAAATAGCCCGGTTAGTAGGCTCTAAACGGTTGATAATCGTCATCGCATTGTGCTTTGGCGCACCACTTAGCGTTCCCGCTGGGAACGTATCCGCCACCATTTGCAAAGGATTAACGCCCTTTTGCAAGTGTCCGGTTACTTTAGAAACCAAGTGAATCACGTGTGAGAAGAATTGTACCTCTTTGAAGGTCTCCACTTTCACATTATCCGCCGAGCGACTCAAGTCGTTGCGCGCTAAGTCTACGAGCATCACATGCTCTGCTGATTCTTTCGGATCTGCAATCAACTCCTGAGCTAATTCCGCATCACGAGCATCGTCTCCAGAACGTCTAAAGGTTCCGGCAATCGGATGAATCTCCGCGACAGACCCTTCAATTTTAATCTGTTTTTCTGGCGAGGCCCCAAAAATCCGGTATTCCTCGTAATCAAAATAGAATAAATAAGGCGATGGATTCACCGAACGAAGCGCGCGGTAGACTTGGAAATCATCCCCTTCGAATTTTTGAGAGAAACGTCTGGAAGGAACAATTTGGAACACATCCCCGCGTAAACAGTGCTTAATGCAGGTATTGACAATTTCTCGAGTTTGATCCTCCGTTAAATTACTCACCTCGTCTCCCTTACGTGTGAAAGAAGCAGTCGCATAATGCGGCATGTCTAACAGGTAGGTAATTGTATCAAAAGAAGGCTCTGAACCATCGTAGCTGTGCGCGTAGAGGCTCATTTGATTATTAAAATGATTCACCGCCACCACGTAACGGTACACATAATAACGGATCGACGGGATTTCGGACTCCGGATTTTTCGCCTGAATATCGATATCCTCGAAGTAGGTGACCGCATCGTAGGAGATATGGCCAAAAAGCCCATTCGCCATCGGTGAATCCCCTTTCTCCTTCTTAAAATCAAAACGATCCGCAAAGCTTTTCAATGCCGCTACCGCATCATGGCGATTGGCTAGCGTGAAATTCTCTTGCGTTCCGTCCGAAAATATTTGGGTGACTTTCGAATCCGTTAACTCGAAGCGAGCTACGGGGTCAAAGGCTATGTGGGAGAACCCATGTTCCTTACCATGGTAATCCGCAGATTCCAAGATAACCGAGTTCTTATAGTTTTTGCGAATCTTCAAAAAGATCCCAATCGGCGTGAGCGTATCAGCCAAAAGTGTTTTCCGTGAAGTTCGTATATTTATGCTAGACATGTTTCAAAGGGCAAAATTAATAAAAAAAGGCTTACTGTCGAACAGCAAGCCTTTAGTAAACATATCATGTACACACAGCAAAACTGTTCAGGGATTATTATCCTTGCCACCAGTTTTTGTTGTATGTTGCTTTTGTCATTGTGTTGTTATTTGATACAAATGTAGAGTGAAATCTGTAAAATCAAAATTTTAACCGATCAAATCCCACAAATTTCCATATAAATCGGCGAATACGAGCACTTTACCATATTCTTCCTCGCTAGGTCCACGCACAATCGTAATCCCCTGAGCTATCAAATTCGCATGATCTCGATCAAAATCATCCGTGTGCAAGAACAAGAAAACGCGCCCTCCCGTCTGATTTCCTACTCTCGTTTTTTGTTCCTCCGTAGCTGCTTTTGCTAGCAATAATTGACAAGAACCCTCGCCAGACGGTTGCACTAACACCCAACGCTTCACATCACTCAAAACGGTGTCTTCCACTAGTGTAAAACCTAGTTTTTCCGTGTACCAAGCGATGGCTTCATCATAATCGGCTACCACGAGGGCAATGTGCATGAGGCGGTGGTTCATAACAGTGGACAGTTTATAGTGGACAGTCGTCAGTGGGCAGTAGTCGGTAATCGGTAGTCGGTATCTAGGAGTCCAAAGTGGAACATTCACCACTTACCATTCACCATTAACCATTTATACTCTCTACTCAATTATCTCTAATCTTGTCAGTAAGGGGTTGCGGCTTAGTTTTCGTCGCGGCCTACGAAGTTAAACGGTGAGATCAACTTCAATTCTGCCTTGATCGCATCCGAAACGGCTAATCCGTCAATGAATGCATGGAATACTGACTGATCTATTTTTCCATGGTGACGAGTCAAGTCCTTCAGGGCCTCGTAAGGCTTAGGGAATGCTTCGCGTCGCAATACAGTTTGGATCGCTTCTGCGATGACCACCCAGTTATCTTCTAAATCCTGCTGGATTTTGCTGTTGTTTAATTCCAATTTTCCCAAACCGCGTTGCAATGAATTCAAAGAAATCACTACATGCGCTAAAGGCGTACCCACGTTACGCAAAACGGTCGAATCCGTTAAATCACGCTGCAATCGAGAGATCGGAAGCTTAGCAGACAAGAACTCGAAGAAGGCATTCGCCATCGCTAAGTTTCCTTCTGCATTTTCAAAATCAATCGGATTTACCTTGTGAGGCATCGCCGAAGATCCGATTTCACCCGCTTTGATCTTTTGCTTGAAATAACCCATCGAAATGTATTGCCAAATATCTCTCGACAAATCAATCAAGATGGTATCTAAACGCTTTAAGCCATCGAAGTAGGCGGCTAAATTATCGTAATGCTCAATTTGAGTCGTGTATTGGCTACGTTTGATGCCCAGATCTGCGTGTAATTTTGCCGCAAATTGTGGCCAGTTAATCTCTGGGAAAGACACTTGATGTGCGTTAAAATTACCCGTCGCTCCACCGAATTTACCCGTGAATGGCACTTGCGCTAACAGGTCTAATTGGCGATTTAAACGCTCTACGAAAACCTTGATTTCCTTACCTAAACGAGTAGGAGAAGCAGGTTGACCATGCGTGTGCGCTAATAAGGGAATCTCTTTCCACTCGGTCGCGTAGGCATCTAAAGTGGCCACCACAGCTTGGTAAGCCGGTAAAATGACATCGCGATGTGCCTCCGCAAGGGAAAGTGGAATCGCGGTGTTGTTAATATCTTGAGACGTTAGACCAAAGTGAATGAACTCAACAAAAGGGCTCATATCGCCAGGAAGGGCTAACATGCGGTCTTTGATAAAATATTCAACCGCCTTTACGTCGTGGTTTGTCACCTTTTCGGTGTCCTTTATCCAGGTGGCATCTGCCTCTGTAAAGTTCGTATACATAGCACGCAATGCGGCATAATGTTCCTTAGGGAAGCCTTTTAAAGGGGCCAAAGGAATCTCGCACAACGCAATAAAATACTCGATTTCTACTCGCACACGGTACTGGATCAATCCAAACTCCGAGAAATAGGGAGCTAATGCGGCGGTCTGTTTGCGGTAACGACCATCTACGGGCGAAATGGCAGTCAATAAATTTAATTCCATGCTATCTTATCAAAGCACAAAGTTACAACATTTTAAAAATTATCCGTAATTTCAAGCATGCTAAGTCCTCGCTACCTTTCTGTCATACTTGCCTTTGTTATCGCCGGCGTGGCAACGGCCTTTATTTCCTTCTTACCGCACTCCGATTCAGCGACTTTATTTGTTTCCTTTATCAGTGTCTTGATTTTTGGTTCCATACTCATCTACTTCGCCCTAGATAACCTTGTTTTCAAGGAGGTAAACGTATTATATGACCAAATCAAACAAATCAAAAAGAAGAACTTCCCACTCATTTCTCGTAAGCAATTAGTCCAAAAAGAGAACCCCATCGAGCTCTTAAAAAAGTAATTAACCGCCTACGTATCGACTACTGAAGACGAGGTAAAAGAATTAAAAAAGGCCGCGGTCTATCGCCAAGAATTCCTAGCTGACGTATCCCACGAGCTCAAAACACCCATTTTCGCAGCCCAAGGCTTCGTTCACACCTTATTAGACAACCCTGATGAAAGTCCGGAGATTCGACAAAAATTCCTAGAAAAAGCCGCCAAAAGCCTAGACGGCCTCGACGCCCTAGTGAAGGATCTACTAACCGTATCACAAATCGAAACCGGCGCTATCAAGATCGAAAAGAAACGAATCAATTTGCGCCCGATGATCGAGGAGATATTCGAACAATTAGAAGGCAAAGCCAAAAAACGCGGCGTAAAACTCTTCCTCAATTGCGCAGATGAAGCCATTGATGTAAAAGCCGACGCTCAAAAAATCGAACAAGTTTTAGTCAACCTAGTAGACAACGGCATCAAATATGGCAATCAAGACGGAAAAGTAACCGTCCTCATCGAAGACCGTAAAAAATCCTACCTTATTTCCGTCAAAGACAACGGACCCGGCATCTCTGAAAAACACCTTCCTCGTCTCTTCGAACGCTTTTATCGCGTCGACAAAAGCCGAACTAAATTGAGCGGCGGAACCGGCCTAGGACTGTCCATCGTGAAACACATCGTTCAAGCCCATGGCAGCAAGATCCAGGTAGAATCGAAGGTGGATAAGGGGACGAGTTTTAGCTTTAAGCTTGAAAAAGCTATTTAGCTTTTTCAAAAGCACAAAGTTGGAATATAAAAAGGGACGCAATGCGTCCCTTTTTGTATGAATTTAGGAATAAAATTTAAATGGTGAATGCTGAATGGTAAATGGTAAATTTATTTTCATTCAACATTTACCACTCTCCACTTACCATTATTTTCAGAGGTTTAGTAAAACAAATTCAGAAAAATAGGACGCAGACCATTTTGCTTTTTTTTGCCAAGAGTTTAAATTTTTTATTGTGGCTATAAAATATGACGTAGGCCATTTTTGGCCACAATAAAAAAATTAAACCGCCCCCTCCGTCAACCTCTCCGCATTCTCCGCAATTCTCAACTGCTCAATGAAATCGGCAATTTCGCCATCCATTACGACTGGAAGATTGTAAACTGTTAAGCCGATGCGGTGATCGGTAACACGACCTTGAGGGTAATTGTAGGTTCTGATTTTGTCCGAACGGTCTCCTGAACCCACCATCGACTTGCGATTTCCGGCGATTTCAGCGTTGCGTTTCGCTAATTCAATTTCATATAAACGAGAACGTAAAACGGTCATCGCTTTGTCAAAGTTCTTGATCTGAGAACGCTCGTCCTGACACTGTACCACTAAACCGGAAGGAATGTGGGTCACACGAACCGCTGAATAGGTGGTGTTTACCGACTGACCACCCGCTCCAGAAGAACAGAAGGTGTCTTTACGAATGTCATTCATGTTGATTTGAACGTCTACCTCGTCCGCCTCTGGTAATACCGCAACGGAGGCGGCAGAGGTGTGAATACGACCAGCTGATTCAGTAGCTGGCACACGTTGAACACGGTGAACACCAGACTCAAATTTTAATTTAGCATAGACATCTTCGCCTTGAACAGACGCGATAATTTCTTTGTAGCCGCCTGCAGTGCCGTCGGTGAAATCCATGATTTGGAAGGTCCAGCCCATCTTTTCAGCGTAGCGTTGGTACATACGGAAAATGTCTCCGGCGAAAATAGAGGCTTCGTCGCCACCTGCTCCGGCACGCACTTCGAGGATACAGTCCTTTGAATCGTTCGGGTCGCGGGGGATTAACATCTCCTTCAAAACCTCTTGCATTTCTTTTTCTGCGGGAACTAATTCTTCTAATTCCGCTTTGGCCATATCACGAAAATCCTCGTCTTTTTCCGTAGCGATCACCTGTTTAGCCTCCTCGATGGAGCCTAATAAGTTTTGGTAGGCCATATACTGGTCCACGATCTTTTGCAAATCCTTGTATTCCTTACTCAAGGTCTTGAATTTCTTCAAGTCCGACACCACTTCTGGCATCGCGATTTGTTGTTCTACTTCTAAAAATCTTTCTCGGATGGCCTCTAGCTGCTCCAGCATAACATTTTGGTTTTAAAAAACGTTGCAAAGATAGTAATTAAATCCATTGCCCTTTGTGCTCGTTTAGAATACCTTTGCATATAATTTCCAAAACGATGAAACACGCCCTACTCCTTTTCGCTTTAATCGCCCTTCAAGCTTGCGATTTTTCTAAACGCATTGATACGGCTGCGGCTGTTAAGGAGATGAAGGCCAGACAAGTGAAGCGCGTTTTACCGCAAGACATCGTCAATCAAGTGGATACCTGGGGGCAAGAAATTCAAGCGAAGGGTGCGTTGAAATTGGATAGCGCGACGAAGGCTTTGTCCATATCTGTTCGACTAGGCGCTCCAGCTGAGTTGAAATCGAGTTTTAAGGATGCCAAGATGGTGGGTATTATGGATGCCTTGGATTATTCGATTTCCCAAAAACAGGACATCCCGCCTTCCATCCAGAAAAATACCGCTGGCGATAGTTTGTACTATTTCTACCCTTCGGAAACGGGTAAAATTACCGTTTTGGGATTCGCTAAGAACATCGTGATCCAAAACATGGACCGCCCCCTCATTAAATAAGGTTACGTTCGAGGATTTGATTGATTTGGAAGTTCACTTCGCGCAAATGTGGATCTGAAATTTCCTTCGAAAGTGGATTCCCAGTAAAGAATGCCTGAACGTGTTGTTGCACGAGACCATGCAATAAACTTGGCTCTAGCTCAATCGATTGCAATAATTCTTGGGCATGAGACCACAGATTTTGGGTTAAAACACCCGCTAATAGCATCGCTTTGTGAATCTTTTTGCGCTCCTCTCCATTCACTAAATACATCGCATCGGTAATATCTTTTGCGAGTGCCACTAAAGTATTTTGGGTTTCTTCCACCATCACTTCTAGACAGATGGGCATCTGATCTAACTTAATTCGACGTCCAGATTCCAAATGCTGAACCGGGAAAAACATTCCCATTTGATTCGTGCTTACGCGCTCTGGATCGTATAAAAGATTCGCCTCAGCGAGTGAAAAAGTGCCTGAAACGAGGATGAGTGTCGCATATTTTGGCAATAATAATTCCTTCAAAACTTCAGGATAAGCCGATTCTGGGACACATAAGAAAAATACGGTGGCCGCGGAATCTGAGAAGTCCAGGTCTTCATGGACCTTCGCATTGTATAAATAAGAAACGACGTCTTTTGCCTTCGAGGGCTCGCGACTAAATACTTCTTGAACAGAATTTCCGGCATTTTCAAGGGCCTTTGCGATGTGCCAAGTCACATTGCCGGCTCCGATAAACGATATTTTAAAACTCATGTGGTGGTCTCCAGTTTAGCACCCACAAACGGGGCCCATTGTTGATCCAAAATTCCAGAAAAATTTCGCAAAAACATAACAAAAGATGGCCTAAATGGCTGGCGCATCAAGACCATGCCCGCTTCCTCCGGAGTCATGTGCCCCTTCTTCGAGTTACAATATTTGCAGGCAGTGATCAAATTGTCCCACGAGGTGCGTCCCTGACGTGATTTAGGGATCACGTGATCCATCGTCAAGAAGTCTTTTGACCCACAATATTGACAGGTAAAATTATCTCGTTTTAAAATATTTTGGCGATTTAAAATCACTCCCTTAAACGGAAAATAGACATATCGTTGCAGGCGAATGACCGAGGGATAGGGAAAGGTTTTAGAAACGGAGTGCAATTTTGCTGTGGTAGATTCCGCTACCAATTCTGCCTTGTTTAGGTAGACCAAAAGAAAGGCCTTCGGCATGGAACAAATCGTAAGCGCACTGTAATCCTGATTTAAGACTAACACTTTCTGAGCCATAGACAAACCGATTTAATTTGCACATCAATTTAAAAAATAATCGGCTGAATATGAACACTCTAACATTGCTTTTTTGTTAAGAATTCCCGGAATTAGGTCCTATTTCGTAGATTTGCCTAAATTAAATAAATGCCCATGTCCACTTTATTGGAAAAAATCAAACAGCTATCGGCTGAATTAACTCCAGAAACGCTCGCAAATCGCCACCACATTCACGCGAATCCAGAGCTTTCTTTTCAGGAATTTCAGACGCAAGCCTATGTTTTACAACAATTAGAGCAGATGGGTATTCAGGCCAAAAAAATCGCCACCACCGGCCTCATCGCCGAAATCAAAGGTAAAAATCCAGACAAAAAAGTCGTTGCCCTTCGTGCGGACATGGATGCCTTGCCCATTTTAGAAACGAACGACGTTCCCTATAAATCCAAAAACCCAGGTGTCATGCACGCCTGTGGTCACGATGTGCACACCGCCTCCCTTTTAGGAACGGCCCACATTTTACAACAAGTACGCGACGAGTTCGAAGGGACCATCAAATTGCTATTCCAACCAGCCGAAGAAAAAGCCCCTGGTGGTGCCAGCATCATGATTAAAGAAGGCGCTTTGCAAAACCCAACACCGGCCAGCATTTATGGCCAACACGTGGCAACCAATGTCCCAGTAGGCAAAATCGGTTTCCGCGAAGGCATGTACATGGCCAGCACGGATGAATTATACATTAAAGTAATCGGTAAAGGCGGCCATGGAGCCATGCCCGATGCCTGCGTCGACCCTATTGTCATCGCATCCCACATCATCGTGGCGATGCAACAAATCATCTCGAGAAATAAGAATCCAAAACTTCCCTCGGTCTTGACTTTTGGCAAAATAGAAGGCCTAGGAGCCACAAACGTCATCCCAGACGAAGTAAACATCGCCGGAACTTTCCGCGCCATGGACGAAACCTGGCGGGCAGAAGGTCTAGAAAAGATGAAAAAACTAGCCGAAGGCATCGCAGACGCCATGGGTGGCCGCGCCGAATTCGAAGTTTTAAAAGGCTACCCATTCTTGCAAAACAACCCAGAACTTACACGCCGCTCTAAAGCCGCAGCCATCGAATACATGGGTGCTGATAACGTAGTTGACTTAGATTTATGGATGGCTGGCGAAGACTTTGCCTTCTACACACATCACGTGGATGCTTGTTTCTATCGCCTAGGAGTGCGCAATGAGGAACGCGGGATTACTAGCGGAGTGCATACGCCAGGGTTTGATATTGATGAGGCATCTCTATCGATAGGTCCTGGTTTAATGGCCTGGCTCGCAGTGAAAGAATTGGAAGCTTCTCTTTAAGCTTTTGAAGGATACCTAATCGAAAAGGTTTCGGTTTTTAATTCAGTGAACCGAAATTGTTGCTACGCAAATAATTTCTTGTTCACTAAACTTAAAACCTCTCTATTTCGCAAGCTAAAGGGTAAATCATTCACCATTTACCACTTACCATTTACC
>JBMSJH010000010.1:0-19660 GCA_049418705.1 Aquirufa sp. | reverse complement strand
TATTCTCCGCCTTATGTCGAGCGATGGGCTTAGCTACGCGTTTTGTTTCTGGTTATTACATTGGGGTGGCACCGGTAGATGTACCCAATCAGACACATCATTTGCATGCCTGGGTGGAAGTTTATTTACCTGGTGGTGGCTGGAGAGGCTATGATCCAACGCAGCATGAGGTCGTTTCAGGAAATCACATTCCATTAGCCGCATCATGTTTGCCAGAAGAAATCACACCTGTCTTTGGTTCCTATCGAGGAGCCGCGACATCGCTTTTAAGCACTAATGTGTTTATTGAAAGAATTTAACCGACTAATAATTGGGCCAAAAGATAATCTGCAATCAAAATCGCAATACACGAATTAGTCACCGCAGCCGTACTCGCCGTTCCCACTTCATACGCACCTCCCTTTGTATAGAAGCCTTTAAAAGCAGAAATCGTAACAATCAGAAAAGCAAACACGACTGATTTTGTCAACGCAAAAATCATATAGTTCCCTTTAAACTGGAATTGCAAACCGTGAATATATTCTTGCGGAGAGATGGAACCAGTCAACCAACCCGCTAGATACCCACCATAAATAGCTAGAAAACAAGCCAGGGTAACAAGCATGGGGAATGTAATCATCGCAGCGATGATTTTAGGCAAGACCAAATATGATCGAGAATTAATCCCCATCACCTCAAGTGCATCAATTTGTTCAGTAATGCGCATCGTTCCTAATTGACCCGCGATATTCGATCCTATTTTACCCGCTAAAACGACGCAAGTAATCGTAGGACCCATCTCTAAAATGGTTGAATCACGTACAATAAGACTGATAATATATTGCGGAACGAAGGGGTTGTCCATGTTTGCCGCTGTTTGAACACAGGTTACGGCACCTAAGAAAGTGGACACAATCGCCACAATTAATACAGAATTAATACCGATGTCTACACATTCCTGAAATGTCAAGGCGAGATATACCCGAAATTTTTCTGGATTTGTGAAAAGCTTACCCAGGAAGATTAAATATTTGCCTAATTTTGACATCTGATTGGTATATTACACATCGATATTCTTCAAAGATAATGAACAAAACGGCAATAATTAGTGGGGGTAGCCAGGGAATTGGCAAAGCTTTGGTAAAAAAATTCTTATCTGAAGGATTTACCGTATTTACCTGCTCCCGAAATGGCGATAAATTAAAAGCCCTTTCAACGGAATTCAAAACAACGGCTTTGCACACATTTGTGGCAGATTTAAGCGTTAAATCGCAATGTCAAGATTTTGCGAGTTGGGTTTTAGGCCAAACCAAATCCATCGATGTCTTGATCAACAATGCCGGCTTTTTTATGCCTGGACAGATTCAGAATGAGGAAGATGGGGTTTTGGAAAGCCAAATCGAGGCGAACTTGTACAGTGCCTATCACTTAACAAGAGCCTTTTTGCCGACATTTCAAGCCCAAAAATCAGGGCACATCTTTACGATTTGCTCTACCGCCTCCATCACCGCTTATACGGCTGGAGGATCGTATTGCATCAGTAAATTCGCCTTACTAGGCTTCACGAAAGTCTTGCGAGAAGAAACGAAAACACAAGGAATCAAAGTAACGGCCATCTTACCGGGCGCTACTTTAACGCCAGCTTGGGATGGAGTTGAATTACCTGAAACGCGGTTTATCCCGGCAGATGACGTGGCTTCAACGATATTCTCGGCCTACTCGATGAATCCATCGACGGTGTTAGAAGAAATACTCATCAGACCTCAACTAGGAGACATCGAATTATGAGACCCTGGGACAAGTATAGCATCACGGAATTACCTGAAATAGCCTCTAGCTTAATTAGGGAGACAAAAGACTATCCTAACGTCTGGTTATTTCGAGGTGAAATGGGTGCAGGAAAAACGACCTTAATTAAGGAAATCTGCCATCAATTAGGCGTGGCTCAATCGGTTCAAAGTCCCACCTTCTCCTTAGTGAATGAATATTTGGATGCAAAGGGGCAACCGGTTTATCATTTTGATTTATACCGTTTGAAGAACGCCCAAGAGGCTTTTGACATCGGATTAGAAGAATATTTAGACTCTGGACATCTGTGTTTAATTGAATGGCCGGAGCAGGCGGAGGAGTTTTGGACCTTTGAACACCTCGAATTAAACGTATCACACGTGGATGATGCGCACCGTAAATTAGAAGTCGTATGGCGAAGATACTAGAACATAATCCGTTTCAGGAATTGCTTTCGAAGCAAGGAATAGCCCCATTAGAGGCGATGGCTTGGACGAAGCAGAATGCCCAAAGCATCCGCATCAGCCTTCCTAAGGAATCCGACCCGAACGAAAATCGCATTTCATTAAGCCCGCAGGCTGTCACATTATTGACCAATAATGGCCATGAAATTGTGATCGAAAAAGGGGCTGGTGAAAGAGCTGGGTTTAGCGATTCAGATTATCTATTAGCCGGGGCGAGTGTGAGTGAGGATGTGGCGATGATTTGGCAGAGTGCCTTAACCTTAAAAATTACCCCTCCCACCATCGCGGAAATTGCGCGCATGAAAGAGGGGCAGGCCTTTATTTCTAGTGCTTCTTACCAGCATTTATCCTCCGAATTAATCGATGCAATTAACGCCAAAAAACTATTAGCCATCGGACTCGAATTCGTCGAAGACAATGGTGGTGGTTTTCCTTTCATCAAAATCATGGCGGAGATCGCTGGTCAGTTGATTCTGCCAATTGCGACAGATTTGATTCAAAAAAAGAAAGGATTGCTTTTGGGGAATGTAACCGGAGTTCCTCCCTGTAACATGGTGCTTTTAGGTGCTGGGCAGGTGGTGGAGCAGGTTGCGCGAGCGGCAGCGAGCGCAGGCGTGCAGTTCCAAGTATTCGATAAAGATATTTATAAGTTGCAACGCCTAAAAGCGGCGCTCGGTTTCCCCGTCGTTACTCAAGTAATTGACTCCGAAAATCTAGCGAAAGCGCTTCAAGAGGCGCAAATCATCGTAGGAGCCCTTCGTTCCGATAGTGGAATCACGCCTTGTATTGTAACCGAAGAGATGGTTAGCAAGCTTAATCCGGGAACCCTGATTTTTGATGTTTGCATCGATCAGGGAGGCTGTTTTGAAACCTCTGAAGCGAGCACCATTCAAAAACCCACCTTCGAAAAATACGGCGTAACACATTATTGCGTACCCAATATCCCTTCCCTAGTGGCACATACGGCTAGTTTAGCCATCAGCAATCTAATGACTTCCTTCATCTTGAAGGCGGGAAAGACGGGAGGAGTGGAGGAAATGCTTTGGCAGGGAAAATCCTTCATGAAAGGTGTATTCTGCTACCGAGGCTTCGTAACGCAACCTAGTACAGGGAAATTATTCCACAAACCCGTGAAAGACATTCAATTATTATTACTAAGTAAGAGTTAAATCATGATCGAAGATTACACCGCCCTCTCAAACGCCCCTAATTCCCCAGACTTGAACGGGAAATATTTAGGCCTTATTTCGTCCGACTTCATCAAAGTCGCTGACGCCTTAAAGGAAGCATCTTACCAAATCAAGAAGCGCGGCTTCTCCGATTTCCCCATCTTCGTCACCTCACAACGTCCCATCGAAATAGGCCAAAAGCTCATCGGCGTAGGCGAATTGCATGAAAACAAGTGGAATTACCACGCTTCCATGATGGAAGAATTCGTGCAACGCAAACTGATCGCGGAGGAAAACATGGAATTATTCGTCCAAAACTTCAAAGACATCGAAGAATTCGCCTGCCTTTTCGTGGTGGATGGACAGTTTACGAATTTTGTGTTTATTCCTTTTCCGGAGGAAGGTTCGGAGATTAGAGAGTAATTAAAGCATAAAGCACTCTTAAAAGAGAGCATAAAGCACAAATAATAAAGTATAGAGTTGGTATCGCCTATGGCGATGAATTCATGAAGTACATTTCTTCGAACTCATTTCCTTCGGACTTTCCAATTTATTCTTTGTGCTTTATTCTTTATGCTTTAAAGTAGAAAACGGATGAAAATCCTGCACCATCTGCGTCAAGTAAGCCCGATCCAAGTGCGTATAAATCTCAGTCGTTAGGATTGATTCATGGCCTAACATCTCCTGAACGGCGCGTAAATCCGCACCCCCTTCAATTAAATGGGTTGCAAATGAGTGACGGAAAGTGTGGGGACTTATCACTTTCGTGATTCCAGCTTTTGCGGCTAGGTCCTTGCAAATTAAAAATACCATTACTCGACTTAGGCCCGAACCTCTCCTATTCAGGAAAATAACGTGAGTTGAATCTTTCTTTACCGGTACGGAAGGCCTGACAGATTCCAAATACAGATTGAGGTATTTAAATGCATCGCGACCAGCGGGAACGAGACGTTCTTTGTCGCCTTTTCCGCGAACTTTGACGAAGCCTTGATCTTCGTAAATATCCTCTCTTTTTAGCCCAATTAACTCCGAGACACGCAATCCGGCTCCATATAAGAACTCTAGCATAGCCCGATTTCTTACTCCTTCTGGACTGGAAAGGTCGGCTTGCTCAAGGATGGCTGTGATTTCGTCGAAAGAAGGGGTATCGGGAAGTTTGCGGCCCATTTGGGGATTTTTCACATGTACGGTGGGATCCGCTTTTAGGGTTCCATCGAATACGAGAAATTGAAAAAAGGCGCGGATGCCTGACAGGGTTCTAGACTGTGTACTGGCTTCGATTCCTAGAGCGTGTAAGTCTTTTAAGAAGGCCAAAATATGGGATTCATCTACCTGATTGATTGACACAGGTGAAACAGAAAGATAAGTGGCTAGTTTTTGGATGTCACGTAAATAGGCTTCATGGGAGTGCTTAGATAAGCCCCGTTCTATTTTTAAGTAATCACCAAAAGACTGGATTTCTGTCTCCCACATATAGAATTTATACCATGAATCCCGTAAATTTAAAGTAATTACGTATTTTTACACCGCATGTCCCCTTATTAATATGGTAAGAAAGAAAATATTGATCCTGAATGGCCCTAATTTGAACTTGTTAGGCACGCGTGAACCTGAGATTTATGGGGCACAGACGTTCGAGCAGTTTTTGGAAATCTTACAAGATAAGTTCGGTGAGCAATTAGATATCTCCTATTTTCAATCTAATGAAGAGGGAGTTTTAATCAATAAATTACACGAGGTAGGTTTCAGCTACGACGGCATTTTATTCAATGCTGGCGGATACACCCATACTTCGGTGGCTTTGGGTGATGCAGTGGCGGCGATTAAAACGCCTGTCATTGAAGTACATATCTCAAACGTGCATGCACGTGAAGATTTCAGACATCACAGTTATTTAAGCCCGAAGGCAAAAGGAATCATTGTAGGTTTAGGTCTGCGTGGTTACGAATTAGGCCTTTATTCCTTCCTATAATCCATGTTATCTTTCTACCCTGGTCCTTCTAAGGTTCATCCAGAGGCCCTTGGATACATTCAAGAGGCTTTTGACCAGGGTATTGTGAGTATTAACCACCGGAGTGAACGCTTCGAGCAACTGTTAGAAGCTACCTTTCAGGAGCTCCATAGCAAGTGGAATATTCCGTCAGATTATACGATCTATTTTGTCTCCTCAGCGACAGAGGCTTGGGAGATTGTGACTCAGTCTTTGGTCAGAAAAAAATCTACCCACCTGTATAATGGCGCTTTTGGTAAGAAATGGGCACAGTATGCGAAAGCAACGGCAGAGTCATTTGAGTTTACATTAGGCCAAAGTCTGGCCGAAGTGGGTCAGCAATTAGGACCTATAGAAGGTGACACTTTATGTTTAGTCCAAAGTGAAACTTCGAATGGAACTGGACAGCAAATACGTCGGTCTGATTTTCAATTAGCAGAAGACGCCATCATAGCCGTGGATGCCACTTCCTCAATGGGAGGCATTGAATTGCCTTGGTTAGAGGCAGATGTTTGGCTAGCATCCGTGCAGAAATGCATCGGAATTCCAGCTGGAATGGGCCTGATGATTTGTTCCCCTAAAGCTTTAGCCCGTGCAAAAGAACTAGAACGCGCAACTCATTACAACGATGTCTTGTTTTTAGAACAGAATAGATGCCTTTTTCAAACGCAAATGACACCGAATGTCTTGGGCATTTACCTGGTTTATCGTCTAACAAAACAGCTTCCATCGTTATCAGAAACCCATCGCGCTACATTGGCAAAAATGAAAATCTGGACAGATTTTTGGGATCAACACAGCGAATTTAGTTACTTAATTCAAAGAGAAGACTTACGCTTGCCTACTGTATTAGCCTTAAAAGGGCCAGCAGAGAAGATTCAAGCCTTACATGCCCGTTGTCAAGCTGCGGACATCGAACTGGGCAAAGGATATGGCGAATGGAAAAATTCGAGTTTCCGAATTGCTAATTTCCCGTCACATACCGTGGAAGATATTGAAACACTCATCAAAACCATCAGACATGAACTTTAATTCAAAAGAGATTCTCTCCTCCTCCCTGATTTTATTTTCGGTCATCGATATTTTGGGATCTATTCCCATCATCATCGAATTGCGCAAGAAGAATGGGGATATTCACCCGGGTCAAGCGACTTTGGCTTCCGGAATCATCATGATTGGATTTTTCTTTGCGGGAAAATTCATCTTGCATTTATTAGGGGTTGATACCAATTCATTCGCGATGGCGGGTGCATTGATCATTTTCTTGATCGGTATGGAGATGACTTTGGGCCGCAGCATTTTTAAGAGTGAGGAAATTGAGACGAACACCCATTCGATCGTGCCTTTAGCGTTTCCTATTATTGCGGGAGCTGGAACGATGACGACTTTGATCTCTTTGAAATCACAGTTTGAAGAGGAAAATATCATTGTTAGTATCTTTATCAACCTCGTATTTATATATATCGTTTTACGCTCTAGCGTTTGGATTGAGAAGAAATTAGGAAATGCAGGGACACAGATTTTGCGCAAAATCTTTGGGGTAATTTTGATTGCGATCGCGATCAAGATCTTTAAATCACGTTTGATGTAGATGGCCAAAAAACAAAAATACTATGTGATTTGGGCAGGCCATCAGACCGGAATCTTTGATTCCTGGGCAGAGACCGAGAAAAACATCAAAGGCTATGCGGGTGCGCAATACAAGTCTTTTGAGTCAAAAGCCGAAGCAGAAAGCGCGGCTAAAAAGAACTATTGGGCCAGTGTGTCACCAGCCTCGAAGACTAAAACCCCTCGATTAAACGCGGCTAAAATTATCATTCCAAGTATTTCCGTAGATGCGGCCTGTGCTGGTAACCCTGGCGTATTGGAATACCAAGGCGTTAATACCGAAACTAAGGAAGTCTTATTTGCGCGTGGACCCTTTCCAGAAGGCACAGTCAACTTAGGTGAGTTTTTAGCCATCGTACACGGCTTGGCCTACTTAAAGAAATTAGATTGCCCCTACCCTTTGTATTCAGATTCAAGAACGGCGATTGCCTGGGTTCGCAATCGAGCCATCAAGACGAATTTAGAGCGCAATGCCAGAACTGAGGAGCTTTTCAAGATGGTGGACAATGCCATCGCTTGGTTAAAAAGCAATCATTATTCCACGAAAGTCTTGAAGTGGGAAACGGAAGATTGGGGCGAAAATCCGGCAGATTATGGCCGAAAATAGATCCACTTTCGAGTTCAAACAGTTTTCACTTGCTCACGGAAATCCGGGATTGAAAATTAGTACAGAAGCTTGCCTGTTCGGTGCGTGGGCATCTTTACACGCACGCGGTTCATGCCTTGACATTGGAACAGGGTGTGGGCTTTTAGCTTCCATGATGGCCCAAGCGAATATAGCGTGCAGCGTTAAAGCCCTCGAAATCCATCCCGAGGTGGCTCTCGTTGCCTCAGAAAACTTCGAGCAAAGTCCCTTCAAAAACCGCCTTCAAGTCATCCAATCTGACGTTAGCGTCTACCATTCAGAGGTAAATTTCGATTTCATCTGTTCTAATCCTCCCTTTTTTACGAATCATCTTCCAGCAACAGATCCAGCTAGGCACATGGCAATCCATGCAGATCATTTGAGACCAGCGGATTTAGCGAATTCAATAGATCGATTGCTGGCTGCGGATGGAGAATTTGCGGTATTGTATCCAGCTGATGTTTTGGCCCTATTCGAAAAATCCCTAGAAAATGTCAGCTTATATATAAACGAGAAAGTCCATGTACTTTCGAAACCCGACAGCCCAGTATTAAGGGTAATGGCGAGGGGATCAAGAAAAGAAAAGTTAAACGAAGAGCGCAGCCTACCCATCAAAAATGAACAAGGCGATTACAGCCCAGAATTTATCGAATTATTAAGACCCTATTATATCATTTTTCCTTCGTAATTATTTCGTACTTTTGCTCGTATGTTACAGCTATCCATCGTAGTACCTCTTTATAACGAAGCCGAATCGCTTCCAGAACTGTGTTCTTGGATCGATCGGGTGATGAAGGAAAATACCTTTTCGTACGAAATGATCTTCGTAAACGATGGTAGCAATGACAATTCGTGGGAGGTTTTAAAGCAATTATCTACGCAATACAACTCCCTTCAGGCTATCTCATTTGCCCGGAATTACGGCAAATCAGCAGCGCTTCATGAGGGTTTTACCAAAGCTTCAGGGCAGGTAGTCATCACCATGGATGCTGATTTACAAGATTCACCTGACGAGATCCCAGAATTATATCGATTGATCACGGAGGAAAATTATGATTTGATTTCAGGCTGGAAGCAAAAACGCTTCGACCCTCTATCAAAGACAATTCCTACCAAATTATACAATGCGGCCACGCGTAAACTTTCGGGTGTCAAATTGAACGACTTCAATTGTGGTCTGAAAGCCTATAAATTAGAGGTCGTGAAAACGATTCGTTTGTACGGCGAAATGCACCGCTACATTCCGGTTCAAGCTAAGTGGAACGGGTTTACAAAGATTGGCGAGAAAGTGGTACAGCACCAAGCACGCAAATATGGCGTGACGAAATTTGGGCTAGAAAGATTCCTATTCGGTTTTTTAGATCTTTTATCGATTTCTTTTGTGCAGATTTTTGGGAAGCGTCCCATGCACCTATTTGGTAGCCTAGGTATACTTTCATTTCTGACAGGTACCGGCTTAACTGTTTACCTCATCGGAGTGAAATTATACAACATTGCCTATAATTTGAAGTACCGCAACGTGACGGACAATCCGCTCTTCTTTTTAGCCCTCGTGGCCATTATCCTAGGTGTTCAGTTGTTTTTAGCTGGGTTTATCGGCGAATTACTGATCACTAACTCGGATAAAACAACGAATTATCAAATCAAGGAAGAAATATCCTAATTATGCCAAACAATGATCTGAGCTGGCTCAGCCGCTCCGAACTTTTGATCGGTCCGGAAGGGATCGCAAAATTACAAGCTTCTCACGTTTTAGTGGTCGGTTTAGGAGGTGTAGGCTCTTTTGCCGCAGAATTTATTGCTCGTTCCGGCGTAGGAACCATGACCATCGTTGATGGTGACGTGGTGGATCCTACGAATCGCAACCGCCAATTACCCGCCCTGGCTACAAACCATGGAGTTTCGAAGGCGCAAATTATGGCGGAACGATTATTAGCCATTAATCCAGCTTTGAAACTAACCTCCATCGAAACTTTTTTAAGTCCAGAAGAGGCGAAAAACCTGTTAGAAACGAATCAATTCGATTACGTGATGGACTGCATCGATTCGGTTACTCCTAAAGTAACGTTATTGAAAACAGCCTACGACCTTGGATTCAAAATCGCCAGCTCCATGGGTGCAGGAGGCAAAATGGATCCTACCCAAATCAGAACGGCTGACTTGTTCGATACCAGACAATGTTATTTAGCTTCCTTAGTACGCAAAAGAATACGTAAAATGGGTGTAGGCAAAGGCATTAAGACAGTCTTCTCTTTGGAAAAAGTCAAAGACGAATCCCTTATACTAACCGATGGCAGCAATTTTAAGAAATCTGCCTACGGTACTATTTCCTACCTTCCTGCGGCCTTCGGTGGCGTAGTTGCTTCTATCGTCATTCGTGATCTATTAGAAGAACCTATTCCGATGGAAAAGAAGCTCAAATTACCCAAAAGAAAATGATCAAAATAGGCGTCATCAATGTATCCGATCGTGCTAGCGCGGGCATCTACGAAGATATTCCGGGCAAAGCCGTGGTCGAATTATTGCATGAATACTTGGAATCTGAATTCGAAGTAGTCTATGCCGTCGTACCCGACGAGCAAGATCAACTCGAGGCAAAGATGATTGAGATGTCTAAAGATGTCTGCCTCCTAGTCACAACTGGCGGAACTGGACCAGCCTTACGCGACGTAACCCCGGAAGCAACAGAAGCAGTTTGCCAAAAAATGATGCCCGGCTTCGGCGAACTCATGCGCTCCGTTTCCTTGCAATACGTTCCCACCGCTATCCTAAGCCGTCAAACTGCTGGGATTAGAAATCAAACATTAATCCTAAATCTTCCTGGAAAACCGAAAGCCATCAGACAATGTCTCGAGGCCGTTTTCCCTGCCATCCCGTATTGTATCGACTTGATCGGCGGACCTTTCTTGGTTTGTAGGGAGGAGAATATGAAGGCTTTTAGGCCAAAATAGCCCGAAGGGCTATTTTCAAAGTTCAAATTGCAAAGTTCAAAGTTCAAATCTGATCTTTGAACTTTGGTATTTGCTCTTTGATCTCAGTTCTCATTCGCTAGCAATAATTGATAAAGCTTCTCCGTCACCTCACCCCTTTTCCCATTTCCAATCTGCTTACCATCGATGGAGAAAATAGGTAAAACGCGTTTGGTGGATCCCGTTGTGAAGACTTCATCCGCATTCATAAAATCGGCTAGCGAGCAGGCGCCCACTCGAACTTCGTAAACTGACGAGGCTAGAGCAATCACCTTTTTACGGGTTATTCCTTCTAAAATATGATCTGCAGGGGTGTGAATGACACCGTCTTTGACATAAAACAAATTAGATCGAGACGATTCTGACACTCCAAATTCAGATGTATGATAAATCAAATCATCTCCTCCAGCGGCTCTCACAGCCGGCATTTCGCGCAAGGCGAAGGCATAATTCAAGGATTTAATATCTGCCATCTCCCGCTTATATTCGCGGCTAATCAATCGCAATCCAGAAGTTGGCTCCGCAAAAGAGAAGACGCCTGGGAAAATGTATAATTCGGAATTGCCAGATGGATCGAAGCCATTGGGGCTAAAACCAGCGGTTAACACGAGCTTAACTCCTAAGCATGGGTCGACAGATTGAGCGGCGATTTCTTGAATTAAAGCGCCTAAATGCTCTTTCGTATACGAATGTGGCAAACCCATCTTGGCAGCTGAACTCAAAAAACGATCCAAGTGATCCGACATAAAGATGGGATTACCCTCCATAATGCGGAAGAAATCGAAGATGCCGAAACCACGTAGAAAGCCCACATCCTTGATGGAGACAGTTACTTTGTCGGGGTCTTGCCACGCGCCTTTATAATAAATGGGATAGGCCATTTTGTTGAAGTTTTTGGACTAAATGAATCGTTTCTTTCGCCTCCTTCACGTCATGAACACGCAAAATCGAAGCGCCTTGTTGGAGAGCAATCGTATGTAAAACGGTACTACCATTCAATGCTTCATCCGCTGAAATGCCTAATTCCTTCCAGATCATCGTCTTTCTAGACAGGCCCGCTAAGATGGGAGCGCCTAACAATTTAAAGGAACGCAAATGAGCTAATAAGGAGTAATTATGATCTAAGGCTTTGGAGAAGCCAAAACCAGGGTCAACAATCAAATCTTTGAATCCACGGGAACGCAGTTCCTGGACTTTGGGCAATAAATCGTGTAATACTTCTGCCACTACGTTCTGGTAATCTGGCACTTCATGTACTTGCTCGAAACGCCCCACGCTGTGACTGAGAATATAAGGAACTTGATTTTCGACAATGAAATCGAAAACGCCTTCATCCATTTGGCCTGCACCGATATCATTAAAAATATGAGCCCCGGCCGCTAAAGCCGCCTTAGCCACCGAAACGCGATAGGTGTCGATGGATATAATCACAGCAGGGTATGCAGCGGAAATAGCTGAAATAATCGGACATACGCGTGCTATTTCTTCCTCCGGACTTACTGGAGCCGCACCTGGTCGTGTGGAATGCCCACCAATATCTAAAATCAAAGCCCCAGCTGCGATCATCGAGGAAGCTTGCTCTAAGGCTGCATCAACCGATGACACACGACTTCCTTCGAAAAAAGAATCCGGAGTGATGTTTAAAATCCCCATGATTTTAGGCGCTGAAAAATCAATCAATTGCCCATTTAAGCGGATTGTTTGACTAGTGGAAAAAAGAGCGTCCAAATCGAGTGAATTTTAGGATAATTTAAATAATTTTGTAGGCTATAAAAACGCGAGCATCGTATAAAAACTGTATCTATGAACAGGGACTCAACGCCTTCCCAAACCGAAATCGAATATCGCCAAGTAATTTCATACTGCAAAGCCTTGTTTGATAAAAAAAACAAAGATTACGGCACTTCATGGAGAATTTTACGACTTTCTAGCTTAACCGATCAAATCTTTATCAAAGCCCAACGAATTCGAAGCATCCAAGAAAAAGGAGCTCAAAAGATCGAAGATGGCATCGAAGGAGAATTCATCGGAATCATCAATTATTGCATCATTGCTTTAATTCAAAAATCCTTAGAGGGTTCAGACCAAATGGAATTTGCCCCAGAGGAATTGAGCGGCTTTTATGATCAGCAGGTAGAAATTACCCTTGAATTATTGCGTAATAAGAACCACGATTACGGCGAGGCTTGGCGTGAAATGCGTGTAAGTAGCATGACGGATTTAATCTTAATGAAGATTTTCCGCACAAAGCAAATTGAAAACAATGAGGGTAGAACCCTTGTTTCTGAAGGTGTAGAAGCGAATTACCAAGATATGCTCAATTATGCCGTCTTCTGCTTAATCACATTGAAGGGCGAGCAACAGCAGCAACAACAACAATAATGTCTAAAATCGCCAAGATTTTATTGGTCGGAATTTTCATCTTCTCGGGTCTCATCAAATTGAATGACCCGATAGGAACCCAACTGAAGCTAGAGGAATACTTCGAGGTGTTCTCAGTGGACTTTGCCTTCATGGCGGGGTTTTGGAAATTCTGGATTCCATATGCGCTCATCTTATCGATTTTACTCAGCAGTTTAGAAATCGTTCTAGCCGTTGCTTTAGCCTTAAATTACCGGATAAAGCAAACTTTATATGCCTTCGTAGGCATCCTGGCCTTTTTCGGATTCCTTACTTTCTATTCAGCCTACTTTAACAAGGTAACGGACTGTGGCTGTTTTGGAGAAACGATCAAACTAACGCCCTGGACGTCTTTTGGAAAAGATATTTTCTTACTGTTGTTGACTATTATTTTGCTGATTGCAAAAAAACCAGAGGGAAGAAAAAAAGGCAAATGGGTCGCAACAGCAGCCATTGCTAGTATTGCACTAGGTGTATTTTGCTATTTCCACTTACCCATCAGCGATGGATTACCCTATGCCATAGGCGACCATATTCCGACCAATATGAAGGAACGCGAGCCCTTGAAATTTTCCTATTTGTACAAAATCAAAGGGGTAGAAACGGAATTAAGTGAGATGCCTACGGATACGACGGCGCAGTTCATTTCGATGAAAGCGACGAATGAGAAAGAAGCCAGACCTTTGATTACGGATTATCAATTGTGGGCAGAAGGCGACACAACGAATTACACCCAGGAAAGCTTTAAAGGAGCTAAATTGATGGTTATTATCCCAAACATCCACCACATGAATGAAGGGGCATTACCAGAAATCGAAAAATTAACGAAAGGTTTGAAAAACATCACGGTTTGGCTGGTTTCTGCCTCGACGGATGCTGACGTGAATGCCTTGCGACACAAATACCAGTTAGCGTTTCCGGCGCTTTCTGCTGACACAAAAATATTAAAAACCATTGTTCGCTCTAGCCCAGGTTTGTGGCTTTTAAAGGACGGAACGGTAAAAGGAAAATGGTCTTCCTATTCCCTACCCTCTGCGGATGAAATTCAACAAAGCCTAGAATAAAACGAATGAAGAATATCTATTTAGTGGGAATGCCCTCCTCGGGTAAAAGTACCTTGGGAAAAGAGTTAGCAAAGAATATTGGATACTCCTTTATGGACATGGATAAATTGATTGAAACCCGTGAACAGAAGACGGTTTCTGAGATTTTTTCCAATTTTGGCGAAGCACATTTCCGTGAAATAGAGAAAAAGACCCTTCGTGGATTTCAACCAGATCAATCAATGGTCATCGCTACAGGCGGTGGCGTTCCGTGTTTTAATGATAACATGGACTTCATTAAAGACAATGGAGTAAGTATTTTCTTGAACGTGGACGTAAACGACTTGGCGAAACGTCTATACAAAGCGCAAGGCAATAATCGTCCTTTGTTGGATAAGTCCCAAAGCGAAGAAGTAGTCATCGCTACCATCAAAAAGACCTTCGAAGAGCGTCTTCCCTTTTACCAAAAAGCAGACATTCAGGTAGATGGTGAAATTACGGTCAGCCAATTGCTATGGCTATTAGACCAATACCTACCTGTTTAGAAGTAAATCCCGCCTCCTAGCATAAACTGCGTAGTCGTGATATCTAAAGTGGCAGAACTGAAGTCAGCCGTATTCTTTAGCGTATACGGCGTGTAGGCATCTTTCTGTGTACGCTGGATGGCCGTTAAATCGAGGTAGAAATTCGATTTACGGTAGCCAATACCTCCTGAAAATTGAAGCGCATTTCGATCGATGGTATCATAGCTAGCGGCATAGCCCCCTCCAAAAAGAGCAGCCCCGCCTCGCACACTGATAGAAGGAGAAATCCGTATTTCAGATCCCACTTTGATATTCAAAGCACCTTCAAAATTACGCGCTATTTGACCATTGTATTTGGTCTGAAAGGCTTGATTAGCCGAACCACCTAATTCAGCTGAATATACCTTCATTCCGCCATAACCTACATATTCCAAGTCTGCAGTCAAGAAACCCTTCTTGGAGAAGAACAAGGCGAAACCTCCTGAAACCTTCATTGGGCTTAAAAATTGATAAGTAAACTCATTCGTCGTTAATCGCATCGGATTTACTTTCGTAATCGTGATGGGATTACCTGTAGAGCCGATGGCTGGAATACCGATGACATTTGGAAATAAACGCGCATCGTAGGTCTCGTTCATCTGATCATAATAGGTCGGAGATCTGAAGGCTAGCGACAAGCGAAGCGATGGATTCACCTTGTAAATACCTCCTAAACTTAGTGCGATACCTGAACCATTCGTCAGTAATGTTTCCGCATATTGAAAGCCAGCCACGTTTTTCGCCCCCACAAATTCATCCTCCCAGGTGGTAGACGAGCTTGATGAGATTTTGGAAAAATGCAAAGCAGCCCCTAAGTAAAACTGATCTCGATACGTCGCCCCATAGGCAAAATCCCAGGAAGTTAAAGCACCTGAATTAGAGGCTGTACCATATTGATTCGTGGGCAATAATGGCTGAAAACGCTCGAATGGCGCTCCACCTGTAACGGAATTCGGATTAATCAAATAGGTTTGATAAGCCAACGCCTCAGCAGAAGAAGCCGTCCCTGAATACGGGTCATATTCATCGTCCAAAGAAGCACCAGTCGCCCCTTTATCATTTGCTTTCTCTATGAAATTATCTAACAGGGAACTTCGGTTATTCGTTCCAGAAATATGAATTGGCTGAATAAAGATCGCTTGACGGGAATACCCAAAACCAAAGGACCCATGCCAATCGCCACCACCCAAATTATTATTCGAAATCACCATCCCCAGCGTAGGCATCTGAATTTGACTTTCGGAGGCCTCACCTGCGGTTGATAAATAAGTGGATTTAGTTTGAATGCCTGTGTAAGCTAGGCTCATATTAACTTCAGAACGAGTATAAAAGCCTAAGCCTGCTGGATTACCGGTTAAGGCACTCAAATCAGCCCCTAAAGCGCTCGAAGCGCCACCTAATGCCTGCATTCTGGCTGTCCCTACTGAATAGCTCGTAGAGAACTGCTTCCCTAAACCGGGATAAGTATAAATTTGGGCTACGGCCTGCTGCAGCGCAAAGACGCTGAATAGTAGAATGAATGCTTTTTTCATGATCAATAATTAACGAGGACCGCGACTAGAACCACCTCCGCCACCAGAACTCGAACCACCTGAGCTTGGAGAACTGTAAGAAGGCGTTGAAGTTGAATTACTACGCTGAGAACCACCTCCATCAATCGGAGAAGCCCGGTACTCGTAATTTGAATTACGACGAGGCGCTACATACTGTTGAGAAGAAGAACCCGAGTTCGATGGAACGGTTTCCATATTCACACGGGGTAAGTTATTTCCTTGCGTATTGTAGGAATTATTACCTCCACGTGGTGAATTAGTGTAATTTCCACCTGAATTTCGATTATTCGAACGATCATCCCGAGGTCCAAAATTTCGCTTTTCCCGCGTATCATTCGTCATATATTGACCACTATATCCTGTGTAATTTCCACCTGGACCATAGTAATTATAATTCCGGTAGAAAGAATTAAACCCAAACGGGCTGTAGAAAGAGCTGTAATAAGGGCTATAAAATGGATCAAAAAACGGATTGAATGGGTCGTTAAATGGACTATAATAAGAATAGGGGTTAAAGGCATAGAAACCTACACCGATTCCAATACTAAATGGTCTAAATGGATTAACAAAATAGGAATAAGAAGGACTCCAGTAATTGAACGGAGTATATCTATAACCATATCCTAAATAGGGGCTATTAAATAAACCATCTGAAAGACCTTGCTGGTAAGCCGATTGATATAAATTAGGATTTACGCGCGATATCGACTCTTGAGCTAAACCTTCCTCCTCTTCAATCACCTCCACATCGGATTCCTCTAAATCTTGAAAATCAAGGTATTTCTTTTGTTTAGCAGCTTTTGCGGCCTGAACTTTCGCTATTTGAACGGTACGATTCGCCTCATCATATAAATCATCCGAAGCATAAGAAATGGTATTTACATTCACGCAGCTGGAAAGGATTCCAAATCCTACAAGCAATAAATAAGCAAAGGATTGATTTTTCATGGTTTTTAGCGGATGATGTCAATTAAAAGCCTAACAAAACGTATCTTTGCAACGTTCCATTTTACTGATGTAAAGTAAACGAAAAAAGGAACACTACATTACGATTTTAACATTTTTTATGAGTAAATCCCTACCGAGCCGCGCAGACAATTATTCTGAATGGTATAACGAATTAGTGAAGAGAGCAGATTTAGCGGAAAATTCCGCGGTCAGAGGCTGTATGATCATTAAACCTTATGGCTATTCCATTTGGGAAAAGATGCAACGCGCTTTGGATGATATGTTCAAAGAGACAGGCCATACGAATGCCTATTTCCCACTTTTCATCCCTAAATCTTTCCTTTCGAAGGAGGCGTCTCACGTAGAGGGTTTTGCCAAAGAATGTGCGGTAGTAACGCACTACCGTTTAAAAAATGATCCAAATGGAGGCGGCGTGATCGTCGATCCAGATGCGAAATTAGAAGAAGAATTAATTGTTAGACCGACGTCGGAAACGGTGATTTGGTCGACCTATAAAAACTGGATTCAATCCTATCGTGATTTGCCTTTATTGATTAATCAATGGGCGAATGTGGTACGTTGGGAGATGCGTACGCGTTTATTCTTGCGTACAGCCGAGTTCCTATGGCAAGAAGGCCACACGGCACATGCGACGAAAAAAGAAGCGATTGAAGAGACGGAGCAAATGTTAGAGGTCTATGCTGATTTTGCAGAAAACTTCATGGCGATGCCCGTGTTGAAAGGGATTAAAACTGCGAATGAGCGTTTTGCGGGGGCAGATGAAACCTATTGCATCGAAGCGATGATGCAGGATGGGAAGGCGCTTCAAGCGGGTACGTCTCACTTTTTAGGCCAAAACTTCGCCAAAGCCTTCGATGTAAAATTCGTTAACAAGGAAAATCAATTAGACTACGTTTGGGGAACATCTTGGGGTGTTTCAACCCGTTTGATGGGGGCCTTAATTATGGCACACTCGGATGACCAAGGTCTCGTATTGCCTCCGAAATTAGCTCCTATCCAAGTTGTGATCGTACCGATTTACAAAGGGGAAGAGCAATTGGAAAATATCAAAGCACGCATTAATCCATTAGTGAAGGCCTTGAAGAAGCGCGGTGTATCCGTGAAGTTTGACTTTGCAGAGAACCAAAGCCCTGGCTTTAAATTTGCTGAATACGAATTAAAAGGAGTTCCAGTTCGTTTAGCGATTGGAAACCGTGATATGGAAAATGGCACGATCGAATTAGCACGTCGCGATACGCGTGAGAAAACGAGCATGCCGTTTGACGGAATTGAGGATGTGATTGTGGATACGTTGGAAGACATCCAAAGGAACATCTATCAAAAAGCATTCGACTTCAGAGCAGCAAATACTTTCGAGGTGAATAGCTGGGACGAGTTTACCGCTAAAATCGAAAATGGAGGATTCCTTTCTGCGCACTGGGATGGATCGTCTGAGACGGAAGAGAAAATCAAAGAATTAACGAAAGCGACTATCAGATGTATCCCTCTGGATGCAAAAGAAGAAGCTGGAAAATGCATCCTAACAGGAGCACCTTCCAGCCGCCGAGTAATCTTTGCTCGCGCCTACTAAGCCACGATTTTTTTCAAAACTTCTAATACCCGATCGATCTCCGTTCGGGTATTATTTTTGCTAAAAGAAAAACGAACCGCCGCACCAGTCGCTGTCGGATTCAAGGCCGATAACACGTGTGAGCCTACGGAAGTACCGCTCGAACAAGCGCTACCACCTGAAGCGGAAATCTTCTCGATATCTAATTGGAATAAAAGCATGTCGCCATCAGCTACGGATGGAAAACGCACATTTAAAACCGTGTAAAGGCTATTTTCAACTTCTCCAGAAGCTCCATTAAACGAAATCCCTGGGAACTGTTTTTTTAATCCTTCGATGAAATAGGCTTTCAAGCATTTGATATAAGACTCGTGCTCTTCCATGGAAGCATAGGCTAATTCTAGCGCTTTAGCGATACCGATCATCCCGTAGACATTCTCCGTGCCTCCGCGCTGATTACGCTCTTGTGCGCCACCGTGCATTAATGGATGAAACTTAGTTCCTGCTTTTGCATACAAGAAACCGATGCCTTTAGGGCCATGGAACTTGTGCGCCGCACCTACCATGAAATGTACTTTCAAGGCTGAGGCATCGTGTTTGTAGTGGCCCATCGTTTGGACGGTATCCGAATGAAATAAGGCGCCGTATTGCTCGCAAAGGTCACCCACCGCGTTCAAATCAAGCAAATTCCCGATCTCATTATTGCCGTGCATTAAACTCACGATCGCCTTCTCCGAGGTAGATAATAATTCCTCTAAATGCGCTAAATCAATCGCGCCATCTGGATTCACGCGGACTAATTTCAGTTCTGCTAAACCCAGTTTCGCCCAAGCCTCCGCCGTGTGTAAGACCGCATGGTGCTCTAATGGGGAGGTGATAATCACTTTGCATCCGCCGTGCAAAACAGACGATTGCAAAACCGTGTTATCTGCTTCCGTTCCACCAGAGGTAAAGAAAATCTCCGAAGGTGAGGCATTCAATAAGGTCGCGA
>JBMSJH010000009.1:0-19949 GCA_049418705.1 Aquirufa sp. | reverse complement strand
GATCATCTGCACGACCGTTACTTGGACGCAAATATATATTTTCAAACATCGTATTTGCTTCGTCAATTCGGTAGGCCAAGCCGATAAATCCACGAGCTTGAGGAAACGGTGAATCAGACTGAATCTTACTCAACATCTTCACTTCGATAGTACCATTTTCGATGTCGGTATTCGCTAACTTAACAAATGTGGGCCCATCTACTGAATTCTCTATGTTATTGATATCAAACGGAGATTTAACCAAGTCTCTAGTAACTTCTAATACCTTTGCTCCATCCATTTCAACAACTTTAGCTACTGAATTAATGGCTTTGTATTCCTGATTTTCCCAAGTGAATTGTTGGGCATAGTTTGGTAAAGCCAACAATATCATGAATGCAATAAAAACTTTATTTCTCATTTGATGATTTATAAAATAACCCTGCGCCATATGTCGTGCCCAAAGTTCCAGGTTTTAATTGTAAATAAAAACGACTCGTTTGATCTTCTTCAATGGATAAGACACCTGATTTTTGAACCACAAAGTCAGACTTATAGACCAATTTTTTCGGGTCAGCAGATGTGCCAAAATCCTGTGGGCCACCGCCTTGATTAACCAATTCATTATATCCAACAAGCAAAGAATTCTGAATCTGATAGGAATTTTTTGCTTCTTTCTCAAGCACCCAAAAGACATTTATTCCACTCAAGACATTGTTATAAAATTTGAAGTCCGGTGTTGTAGACCATGTCCAAACAGCTGCCCCGTAACTATTCAAAACTAAATTATGGTGCATACTTGATTGCTCTGCAGGCGAATTCCACATTACGACTGCGTCTTTCACACCGTAAAATACACAATGGTCTACTTCCAATTGTTTCCCATTTGCAAGAATACCCAAGTGATTAGGTAAAGCGAATTGATTTCCCAAAAACAAACATTGCGTAACACGCAAATCACTTAAGTTCTTCCCTTCCCAAACAATTGGATAATTTCTAACAAGTACACCGGCTCTTGGTTTCTCATGAACAGGTTCACCTAAAATACGAAGTCCTTGAATTGTGGTATGACTGTTTTCAATTAATATACCATAGTTTGAACCGCCAGTAATTATTTTTTTGTCATCGCGTTCTATTTTAAATGGCATCGTTGAGACTATAATTGGCATTTTATTAGGTTCCCATACGGAACTATCTGGTAATATTTCAGCTCGAATTTCTAAGCGATCTTGATTTGAAAACTCCCACTGAACGGGGTTAAATGCTGCGGTTTCTGCAAGCCCATAGGTACCCTCGGATAAAAGCACTTTTATACTTCCTTTACCCACTAATTTATTGACCCGTTTAGCCGCCTCCGTCAATGTCTTCAAAGGAGCAGCTTGTGAGCCCGCCGCTCCATCTTCACCCGAATTAGCATTCACATAAATAACTTCCTTGTGTTGTGCAAAAGAAGAAAATGTAGCTAACATAATCGTTAGCCCTACTATCAATACTTTTCTCATATTTATCTATTTTTCATCAAAGCTACCTAATTGCGGTATATATTTGTAACCATTATTCAATTAGTAGTAACCTCTAAGTAACTAGAAAATGCGTTTTATAGACAATCCCTTTCAGTGTCCCGTGACTCGAACAATGTCAATCATTGGTGGTAAATGGAAACCCATTGTCTTGAATTGTATCGGGGATAAAACTATCCGCTTTGGTAAACTAAATCAGTTAATACCCGCGATATCGAATAAGGTTCTTTCAAAAGAACTTAATGACCTAGAAACTTTAGGATTAATCGATCGAATTGAGTTTGACGAAAAACCTCCGAGAGTAGAATACAAGTTAACAAAGGCGGGATTGAGTTTGATGCCTGTTTTAATTGAAGTTGCAAAGTGGGGTAATTCCCACTTAGCGAAGGAAATAGAGTCAAAATTATAGGCGAATGACTCAGGAATTTTTTAAACAAAAAAAAGAGGTCGAAATGACCTCTTTTTGATTTGTGCTCCCTTAATAGGTGAAATGTTGCAACCAAATTTAAACGGTTTCTTTATCCTCAAATAGGAAATTATCCTATTTGACTAGCAAAAGGTTGCTGGTAAAACCGCTTCCCTGTCGCCTTGTATAATGCATTCGCCATCGCACCAAAAATAGGAGGGAATGGAGGTTCGCCAAGACCCGTAGGATCCACTTCATTTTGAACAAAATGGACATCGATTTTCTTAGGAGCTTCGTTATGTCGAATCATTCGATACGTATCAAAGTTCTTTTGATCTGTACGGCCATCCGTTAAAGTCAATTGGCCAAACAAAGCATTACCAATGCCATCAATCGCCGCACCTTCTGCCATATTTTTTGCACCTTCCGGATTCACGACTACTCCGCAATCTAAAGCAGAGGTCACCTGATCCACGATAACTTGGCCGTCCTTCACTTGCAAATCGATCACCTGTGCAGCATACGAATTATGACAGAAATACGCCGAAACTCCGCGTTTCTTTCCTACATTTTCGGGTTTCCCCCAGCCTGACTTATCGCGCACTAATTCTAAAACACCCATGTAACGCGCCGCATCGTAATCGTTACTTTTGCCTACAGGATTTTCTTTTGCACGTTGTAATAATTCTAAACGGAAGGCAATCGGGTCTTTTCCCATGTACTCAGAAATCTCATCTAAGAAAGATTGCTCTGCCGCCGCGTTGAAATTCGAACGAGGAGCACGGAAAGCTCCAATCGTGATGTTAGAAGGAATTGCCCAGCTCTCTGCAAGGTAATTATCCAAAGCTCCCGCTGGGAAACGATTTGCATGTAATGGGGATTCTGGAACGCCTCCTCCTTTAATATGCATGGCCGTTAAGCGCTTGTTCTCATCAAATGCAGCACGGTAAGTCATTTGGTACGTGGGACGATAAATACCTGCACTCACATCGTCTTCGCGCTTGTAAATTAATTTCACGGGCGCATTTGCTTGCTTCGAAATCAATACAGCCTCCACCATATAATGTCCGTAAGCACGGCGGCCAAAACCACCCCCCATACGAGCTAATTGTATTTCAATATTCTCTTTAGGAATTCCTAGACGTGTCGCCACAGTAGCTGCGACCATATCTGGTCCTTGAATAGGTCCTACAATTTTCACTTTATCCCCTTGAACGTGAGCAAATGTATTCGTAGGCTCCATAATATTATGGGCTAAAAAAGGCGCAGTATAGGTCCGCTCGATTACGTGTTTTGCCTCCGCAAATGCTTTTTCTGGATCCCCGTCTTTCCGTTCCACGCGTCCTGGTTTTTTATCCATTTCAAGCATTTGAGCATAATGCTTTTTTGTACTCTCTAGTCCAGCCGGCACGATATTATCGCGACCACCCATGCCTAGTTCTTTCGTCTCTGGCGCATTTTCCCACACCGCTTTCAATGCCTTGCGGGCATTCATCACATCCCAAGTTGTCTTTCCAACCACCGCGATTACCTCGTTAAAAGTCCGTGTATCGAACATGGCTAGTTTTTGAGTAGGCTCATAAACTTGTATTGGGAAAATATCAACAATTCCTGGCATCTTTTTTGCCGCCGTCGCATCAAAAGACTTTAAGCGCATACCGAATGCTGGTGGTCGTTCTGTCATCGCAATCAGCATGCCTGGAACTTGGTAATCCATACCAAACAAAGGTTGGCCTTTCACGATTTTAGGCCCCTCCACATTCCTCTGTGGGGTGCCTAATAACTTGAAGTTTTTATTTCCTTTTAAAACGATGTCTTTTGGAACAGGTAATTTCGAAGCTGCTGTCGCAAAAGATCCGTAGGTCGCAGACTTCCCACTGAATGAATTCATCACCATTCCATTTGCGGTCGTTAATTCCGCAATAGGCACATTCCATTCTTGGCTAGCAGCCGATAAAATCATTTGGCGAGCAGAAGCACCTGCCGTACGTAATAATTTCCACGCTTGGCGGATGGACTGACTACCTCCCGTAAATTGACGATTGTATAAAGCAAGACTATAATTTGCCTGCTCCACCTGAACAGATTTAAAGTCAACGTCTAATTCCTCTGCGATGAGCATGGGAAGTGAGGTCATGACATTTTGGCCAAACTCCGGATTAGGCGAGTATATCTTCACCACATTATCTGGCGTGATCTTAATGTAACTCGTTAATTGTTCCCAAGTAGGCTCCGCACCCAATTCCTTCAAGGTTTCCTCTGACTTCGCAGAAGCGAACCAAGATATACCTAACATCAGTCCGCCTCCAGTTAAGGACGAGACTTTTAGAAACGAGCGTCTGCTGTAATTTTCGTTGGTCTTTTTCATCTTATTTCGAGGCTGCTGCTTGTAGGATGGCTTTTTTAATTCGTGTATAGGTTCCACAACGGCAAATATTTCCCGTCATGAAATTCTCTATATCTTCTTCCGTGGGTTTCGGTGTGCTTTTTAACAAGGCTGCGGCACTCATGATTTGGCCTGACTGGCAGTAACCACATTGTGCTACGTCGACGTCTAACCAGGCTTTTTGGACTGGATGGTCTCCCTTTTCCGCTAACCCTTCGATGGTCGTGATGTCTTGATTTGCCAAAGCCGAAATAGGCAGCTGACACGACCGAACGGCCGACCCATTCAAATGAACGGTACAGGCGCCACAAGAGCCTACGCCACAACCGTATTTCGTACCTTTCATGTCCAGAATATCCCGAAGCACCCACAAAAGTGGCATGTTCTCATCCACCGTCACGGTGTGGGATTTCTTATTAATGCGAACTGTGAATTTCTTGATCATAGTCTGAATAGTTTAGCGCAATTTAAAGGTTTCTCCGTCGAGAAAATTATAAAAAACAAACAAAAGATTAATCGATTTCGCGGTTTCCTAACCACTTCACCATCGCAGGATCTCGGTGGTCAAAAAAGCTGCTAGTATGGGTGTCTAAGTCTTGAATCATTTCCATTTCTCCATCGGTTAACTCGAATCCAAATACATCAAAATTTTCCACCATGCGAGCACGACTAACCGTCTTAGGGATAACAATGATATCGCGCTGGATAAGCCATCGTAGAATGACTTGGGCAATCGACTTCCCATGTGCGACAGCTATAGCCATTAAGACAGGGTGTTCAAACATCCCTTGACGTCCTTCAGCAAAAGGAGCCCACGATTCTATTTGAATCTTATTTTCTTGTAGAAAGGCTTGATTAGAGATCTGTTGTTGAAAGGGGTGCGTTTCGACCTGATTTACGGCCGGGACAATCTCCGTGTGGTTCATCAAATCCGTCACGCGATCAGGATGAAAATTACTAATTCCAATGGCTCGGATGCGACCCTCTTTGTACAACTTCTCCATGGCACGCCACTCCCCAAAAACATCGCCATATGGCTGGTGTATCAGGTATAAATCGAGGTAGTCCAATGAAAGTTTCTGCATCGATTTTTCAAATGCCGCCAAGGTACCCTCGAAGCCATTACCTTGAATCCATAATTTAGTCGTGATAAACAAGTCTTCTCTAGCGATGCCAGACGCCTTAATTGCGTTTCCTACCGCCTCCTCATTTCCATACGACGCGGCGGTATCAATGGAACGATACCCTACTTCAATGGCCTCCAGCACACTTTTTTCACAAGCCGCCGCATCGGCGATTTGAAAAACCCCAAAGCCCAAAATGGGCATTTCAACTCCGTTATTTAAAGTAATATGCTTCATTTCTAATTCAAATTTCGGAACTGCATAGGCGTGTTACCTACGCGCTGCTTAAATAGGCGCGTAAAGTGTTGCGGATATTTAAACCCTAACTCATAAGCAATTTCGTTCACCGTTTTCTCTCCATCAAAGACTAGCTCTTTGGCCACATCAATTAACTTATTTTGAATATGCTCCTTCACTGCCTGACCAGTTTCTCTTTTAATTAAGTCCCCAAAATAATTAGGAGACAAATGCAATTGCTCCGCGAAATAGGCCACCGAAGGTAAGCCTAAAGTGGATGGTTTATCAGACAAAAAGTAGGCATTTAATTGCTCCTCAAATCGCGCTAAAACCCCCTTATTCACATGTTCTCGTGAAATAAACTGGCGGTCGTAAAAACGTTCACAATAGTTCAAAAACAGCTCAATATTCGCCGTGATCAATTTCTTACTATGCTTATCCATGCTTTGAGATAACTCAAACGCAATTTTCGAAAAGCAATCCAATACAACTTGTCGTTCCGCATCCGAAATGTGCAATGCCTCATTCGATTGATAACTGAAAAAATGATAGGTCGCTAACGCTTTTCCTAGGGATGTTCCGTGTACCAAATCGGGATGAAATACGAGTCCATAGCCCTTTGGTTGATAAGAGGGTGCCGGGATATCAAATTCAGATACTTGGCCTGGCGCAAAGAAAACCAAGGTTCCCGCTTGGTAGTCATACGTATGTCTACCATAAACGATATCGCCACACTTGATGTCTTTTAAGAAAACACAATATAGACCGTAATGAAATTTGATACGTTGTATTTCTGAACCCCAAGAACGAGGAGCTGCTTTAGAAAAATCAATCACGCTCACCAAAGGGTGCAGCGTGGGATGATTATTATCCGCATTGTATTGACTAATGGAGTCGACAGAATAGTTGCGTACCATAAAGAATTGCTTAGAAACGAAATTTAAACAATTAACTAACGCGAATTAGAGGCATCAGTAAAAATGGTAGAAAATGCGGTAATTTATCTACTTAGTTTCCCTTCGATTCAGATGAGATTTGTAGTATCAATTAACCTCTAGCATACATGCAAAATTTACGAAACTTGAAATGGGCCGTCTTACTCTTCGCTCCATTTTTCTTACATGCTCAAATCGCCCCCGTTGTCCGGACTCAATCCGGTGCTGTACGTGGAATCACGGAAGGTGATGTTTCAATTTTTAAAGGGATACCGTTTGCGGCTGCTCCCACCGGAGAATTTCGCTGGAGACCGCCACAACCTGTAACGCCATGGCAGGGCGAACGTGATGCCACAAGCTTTTGTAAAGATTGCGGGCAAGCGGGATATGGTCCTGGTGGAAGACAAAAGATATCTGCGAACGCATCTGAAGATTGTTTAGCATTAAACATTTGGAAGCCTGAAAAAACGACTAAAGAATCCAAACTACCTGTCATGGTATGGATTCATGGTGGTGGATTCACTGGCGGAAGTGGCGCGAGTCCCCAAAATTTTGGAAATTCGTTTGCAAAACAAGGCGTGATTTTAGTGACGATTAATTATCGTTTAGGTCGATTAGGCTATTTCGCACATCCAGCTTTGAGTAAAGAGTATCCGAATGAACCAAAAGGGAATTACGGATATATGGATCAAATAGCTGCCTTACAATGGATCCAAAATAACATTGAATCATTCGGGGGGAATCCCAAAAATGTGACCATTTTTGGATTTTCTGCTGGTGGGGTTTCTGTACATTCTTTGCTAACGATCCCATCTGCCAAAGGCTTATTTCACAAACTTATTAGTGAGTCCGGAGGAGGAAGAGATGGTGTGTTAACAGGTAGACCAATCAATAAAGAAAATGCAGATGTGTTGTATAACGTTTCTGCGGAAACGATCGGGCTTAATTTTGCCAAATCGAAAGGTATTGAGGGGACCGATGCAGAGGCTTTAGCAAAATTAAGAGCCTTAAAAGTAGAGGATATCGTCGATGGAGGTCAAGAAACCGATGGACCTAACGGACCAAGGACTTATTCTGGACCTATTCTTGATGGCAAATTGGTGGTGGAAACCGCTGAAAGTGCTTACATGGCAGGCAGACAGCCTAACATCCCCTTAATGATTGGTAATTGTAGTGCTGAGATAGGCGGGGCCTTTGTTAGTAATGCAAAAACGAAGGAAGAATTATTTGCTTCCATGGGAGATTTAGCTTCAGAAGCCCAAAAAGCCTATGACCCAGAAAACAATAAAACCTTTAATGAAGTCATCGCGAAGTTCAATACCGATTGGGTTTGGGGCGAACCTGCGAGAATGACAGCCATGGCGTTTCTTTCCAAGAAAGCACCCGCGTATATGTATCAATTTGGCTATGTTTCGCCGGCTAATCAGCAACGTTCCCCATTTGGAGCAGGTCATGGATCTGAGGTTTCCTTTGTGTTTAATACACTGGATGCGCCCCGCTTTGGTCCTCCCTCGAAACCAACTGAAGCAGAATATGAGTTAGCTCAAAAAATGAATCAATATTGGATTAATTTTGCAAAAACAGGAAATCCCAATGGCAATGGATTACCTAATTGGCCTGCTTACAATAAGCAGAATCAAGACATGTTAGACGTAGAGCTAGATGGTAAAATAATCAGCAAGCCTGATCCGCGCAAAGCTCGATTCGATGTAATTGAAAAAGCTATGAAAAAAAGAGGTACAATCCAGTCAAGAGGCATTTAATACACTAAATTTTTTAAACGAATAAATACATGAAAACGACAGTCCTATCTTTCTTATTTACATTGCTTTTCATTCAAGTGGGTGTAGCCCAACAAAGCAATGAAGCGCAATCGTTAATCAAACTTTCCCAAGACAAATGGCAATGGATGTCCGATAAAGATGTCGATAAACTAAAAGACCTTTTTGACGACAAATCTAAATTCGTTCACATGAGCGGCACCTGGAAAAAGGATGAAGAACTAGATATCATCAAAAGTGGGAGAATTTGGTACAAAAAGGCCACTGTCAAAGATACCGCGGTAGAACTTTTTGGAAACACGGCAATCGTTTGGAATCGAATTACATTAGACGCAATCGTCCGCGAACAAGTCGCTATAACCGAATTTACGGTAACCGAAGTGTATCAAAAAACCGGGGACAAATGGAAACTATTGGATTTAACCTTTAGCAGCGTACGTGACACTCATGAAATCAAACATTAGTCGAAAATGAAGTACTTTTTATTAGCCTTTACACTCTTATTTGTACTTCCCACATTTGCACAAAAGCGTCCCTTGCTCATCCAAGAGCAGGGGAATTTTGCTGTTGGGGGAACTGTCATCACAAACCCTGGGACCTACGATCCCATTAAGCGTGGGCCGGAAGGGCAGACTTACCATGGGGATCACGCCTACATTAGTTACCAAATTCCTGTAAAGGCACGCAAATTGCCTTTGGTATTTTGGCATGGAATTGGTCAATTTTCGCGTACTTGGACAAGCACACCGGACGGCCGGGAAGGATTCAATAACCTCTTCTTGCGTAAGCGATACAGTGTTTATTTAATCGATCAACCTCGTCGGGGTAACGCCGGTAGAAGTACCGTTTCTGCGACCATTAACCCCACTCCGGATGAACAAATGTGGTGGGGAACCTTTCGCGTAGGCATAGGAAATAGTTATTATCCTGGCGTTCAATTTGCGCAGGATGAGGAAACAAGAAATCAGTATTTTCGTCAAATGACGCCCAACATTGGTGGTTTTGATTCGGAAGTTATTACCAATGCTACCTCACAACTTTTCGATAAAATCGGAGACGGTATTTTAGTAACACACTCTCATTCTGGTGGTTTTGGCTGGGCGACAGCCATCAAAAACCCTCATATTAAAGCGATTGCCTCGTATGAACCAGGTAGTGGGTTTGTATTTCCGGTAGGTGAAGTACCAGAACCCATTCCTAGCTCATCAGGCGCATTGACTGCACTGGCTGTGTCCAAAGAAGACTTTTTAAAACTGACCAAAATTCCCATCATCATTTATTACGGCGATTTTATCCCCGAAAAATACGATGAAAACCCGGGTGCAGACGGTTGGCGTGCACGGCTAGAAATGGCCCGAAAGTGGCGTGATAAAGTGAATGCCTACGGGGGCGATGTCACCGTCATTCATTTGCCAGAAATCGGAATAAAGGGAAATACCCATTTCCCCTTTTCAGATTTAAACAATGTTCAAATTGCAGATTTACTAGAAACATTTTTTAAAAATAAAGGCTTAAATTGATTATCCATTTATTCCAAAATTTAGCAGCATGAATCGCCGTACCTTCTTACAATCTTCGGCCCTAAGCGGAGGTGGCCTATTGTTGAGTTTCACCTTTCTGTCTAGTTTTAAAGAGAAAGCGGTCTCAAGCACGCAAGAGTTGAATGGTTTTGTAAAAATCACATCCGACAATCTCATTCAAATCATGTCTCCGAATCCCGAGGGTGGCCAAGGGGTGAAAACCTCGATGCCCATGATTGTGGCAGAAGAATTGGATGTCGATTGGAAACAGGTACAGGTCATTCAGGCAGATTTAGATACCAAACACTTTACCCGCCAATTCATCGGAGGAAGTCAAGCGATTCATCAAGGATGGAAGCCCCTACGAGAAGCTGGGGCTTCTGCCAGATACCTTTTACGAGAAGCGGCGGCGAAAGAATGGCAAGTAAATGCAACGGAGATAATTACAGAAAAAGGGGTCCTATTCCACAAGGCTTCAGGTCGCAAAGCCACCTATGGGGAAATGTCCTCTAAGGCAGCAGAAATTCCCTTACCAGCCAAGGTGGAATTAAAAAAGGTGAGCGATTTTCAAATCATTGGAAAATCAAAACGCAATGTTGATCTGCAAAAAATCGTAACCGGTAAACCACTTTTTGGAATTGATACCCAGGTCAAAGGGATGCTTTATGCGATGATTGTTCATCCACCGGCATTTGGCCTACGACTTAAAAACATAGAAGATGGCCCGGCTCATAAAATGCCTGGCATTAAGGCCATATTCCCCATCAAAATTTTCAATGAAGGTTATGAAAAAACCTTCTTCGATACCACCACTTTCCCCGAAGTTGTCGCCATCGTGGGCAATTCAACTTGGGAGGTAATGCAAGCTAAAAAAGCACTCATTGTGCAATGGGAGCCTTTTACGAGCTATACCCAAAACCGGGATATGCTAGGCAGAAAATTAGTCGAAAAAGTACCTGGAGGGCTAGAAAATACAACAGATCATATCGCGGCGATGAACGCTCGGATGCTACAACCTGGAACCACCAGGAGAAAAGATGGCGATATTGATACTGCATTTAAATCTGCCGCAAAGGTGATTGAAAGAACCTATTATGGCCCCTATTTAGCGCATAACTGCATGGAGCCCATGAACTTTTTTGCTCATGTGCAAGGGGACAAAGTTTCTTTAGCAGGCCCTTTACAAAAACCCGAATTTACCGAACAAGCATTAGCTGCTCGCCTCGGGATTTCCGTGGAAAATATAGATATTAAAATGACGCGGCTAGGAGGAGGTTTTGGACGCAGATCCTATGCCCATTGGTTACTAGAGTCTGCCTTAATTTCTCAAAAAATGCAGGCGCCTATCAAGCTTCAGTATAGCCGGGAAGATGACATGACCGCGGGCATTTACCGCTCTACCTATTCTGCCACTTACCGTGCAGCTTTAGATGCAAATAATCAATTAATTGGGTTTCATGTGAAAACGGGAGGCACGCCTGAATCCCCCTTATATCCGAATCGTTTTCCTGCCGGTGCCGTTGACAATTACCTAGCTGAAGACTGGACCATTGATAGCAACATTACCGTAGGTTCCTTTCGGGCACCACGCTCTAATTTCATGGCCGCAGCCGAGCAATCCTTTTTGGATGAAGTAGCCGAATTAGCTGGCAAAGACCCCTTCGATTTTAGGCTTGCATTATTGAAGCGGGCACAAGCAAATCCAGTAGGTAAAAACAATGAATATGAGCCCGATCGTTTCATAAAAGTCCTTGAATTACTTCGTGAAAAATCGCAATGGGATGCGAAAAAGAAAACGAAGAAAATGGGCTTATCTGCCTATTTCTGCCATGATTCTTACGCCGCACATGTACTCGAATTACGTATGCAAGACGGCAACCCCATCATCGAAAATGTTTGTTGTGCGGTGGATTGCGGTATCGTAATCAATCCCGATGCGGCCAAAAATCTTTCCGAAGGAGGAATCATCGATGGAATCGGAGCGGCCATGTTTGGTAATATGATTATTGATAAGGGTGTTCCACAAAGCAACAACTTTGACACCTATCGAATGATTCGGCATCATGAAGCACCCAAGAAAATAGATGTCCATTTTGTCAAAAATGACATTGACCCAACCGGCATGGGCGAACCTGCTTACCCTCCAGTTTTCGCTGCTTTAGCAAATGCGCTTTATCGCGCCACAGGTAAGCGATTTTATCAACAACCTTTTTCAAGCCAACTGGGAATTTAATTTTTTTCAAACAGTAGAGAATTACCTTTGAAAAATATTGAAAACCTAATTGTTAATTGTCAAGCTCAAATATAAAATGTCCCCTTAAATTCAATTGGGGTCCTCCCAACATGTTTTTTAAAATACTTGATAAAATTTGTTGGTTCATCGAATCCCAATTCAAAACCAACCTCTTTAATTGATTTACTGGTATGTACTAGCAATCTCTTAGCTTCTAATACAACACGCTCATCAATTATTTCTTTTGGTGATTTCCCTAAAACCTGGTTGGTCGCCTTATTTAATTTCTTTTCCGACACAGACATCATCGAGGCAAACTGCTCAACGGATTTAATGTCTTTGTAATGGTCTTCTAATAGGTTTTTAAATAGGATGGTGTAATCAAACTCTTCGCCTTTTCGGATTTCTTTAAACCCAGTATTTCTTCTTTCTCTTTCCGCTAATAAAAGGAAATTATGTAATAAGTTGTGAAGAATGTCATGTTTAAATGCATCATTGGGTTTAGCAATTTCAAGTTCGATTTCATCAAATATCGATAGGATGGGGGAATCTTTTTTTAGATTCAAAACCGGATCTTCTAAAAAATCATTGAACAAAATATTATTCCTTAGGTACTTTATGTCCTCCGGATATTTGTCAAAAAAACTTTCTGTAAATAAAAGGAACTTACCATCATAGCCCCCTTTGGGGTCTAACATTTGTACCCTGTTTTTATTGACAAATAAGAGCGTATATGGCTTTACTTTAATCTCTTTAAAATCAACAAGGTGGTTCGCTGTACCTTTTTGATAGAGAAAAATATTGTAATAATTATCTCGGTGGGGAAATGCAATATTATCGTGGTGTTTTGACAACGTATCCGCAATAGAAATTACTTCAATTTCAAGGGCTAAGCCTTCCTTAAAGGAGATACGCTTGATATTTTTTGTCATTTTCCAAATATAAAATATCCTTTACTCTAAAGGAAGAATAAAGGATATATAATCGTCTTACCTGAGCAACTCTATTATTTTAATTTAAACAATCCGGCTCCAATTTTAGCAGCCTCGCTTCCTTCAACAGGGTGTAAAAAATTACGACTTTCTTGATTGAAATCTAATTCAATCGGTTGATCTGTCACTTTTGTATTGTTGAATTTCAATAAAATGGGGTCAATATCCTTGAAGTTCAATTGTGGACCACCACCTGTACCCGTAATCTTTTTATTACCTGCAAATAAACTGTTATTCACCTGATATAAAATGGGTTCTTTGGCTTTTTGCTCAACACCGGCAGCTTCTTGCTGACCACGGTCTCTATCTAATTGACTAATCCATGCATATTGCCCATTGGCCACCACATTATTCTCAAAAACAAAATCATTTGCAATGGCTGAAGTCCATAAACCACAACCATAACCACCATAAATCAACGTATTTCGCATCACATGGCCTGTACTTTTACGAGACCAATAGACAATCGCTTGTTTCAGATTATAGAAAATACAATGGTCAACCACTATTCCCGTACCATTCGCAATAACACCTAAATGGTTAGGAGCATTCACTTCATCTCCCGCAAAAACACATTGTGAAATTTCTAAATCATCCAGGTTTGCATTCGGTCTTGTGATAGGATAAACACGAATGATCTTCCCTTTTTGAGGATGCTCAATAATAGGTGCTCCCATGATTTTTAATCCTTGAATAGAAAGGTGGCTCATCTCCACTTTTATGCCATACATTCCGCCACCAAATGGGTCTTTAACACCCATCCAGTCATCTGAAAGTGGCATGGTGTGAATTAAAGTAGGCATGCTTCCCGAATTCCAATTAGGGTCATCAGGCAAAATCTCTGCTCTAATCGTTAATCTTGCTTGCTTTGTAAAGGTACGCTTTGTTGGATGAAAAGTGGAAGGTTCCATCAACGCATATACTCCTTGAGAAAGGTAAATGGTTACCGGATTTTCTCCTTCACTTGAATTAACCAATTTGGATGCGGCAACCAAACTCCTTAGTGGGCGTTCTTTTGAACCGTCGTTGGAATCATTGCCAACATTCGGATTTACATAAATAGAAGAAATTGATTGTGCCAAAACTTGTTGGCTCAAAATCAATAAAAGAAGGATCGATTTAAATGTTATTTTCATTTTGCCTAATAATTGTGATTAATAAAGACAAAAATGACAAATCAAATTCGAAGCATGATGATACTTTTGGTCCTTATCATGATACATTGGGCTTATCCACTCCTAACAATATCTGTTAAAAGTTATGGTAGCACATAAACAAAAAAGCCGGTCAGAAATGATCGGCTTGCTCCCTTAATAGGTGGAATGTTGCAGCCATTTTCAAGCGTATCTGGTACATGCGTATCTTTTAAAAAATTAAGCCCGGTTTAGTTCCGTGAATTCTTTGTCAAAAGTCCATCCAGTTACGAAGATTGTCATCATATTATTTTCGTTGATAGGTGCTAGTGGTTTGTGTGCCGTTTACGTCCGTAAAATTAAACGTAAAAAGACCTGATGCGTTCCAGCTGTAGTTAACAGAGCCTGTTTTTGTGCCAATTTTATAGGTTAAGTTATAGCTTGAATTTGTGGGAGCGCTAAAATCTGTAATGGAGGCCCCCGCTAATTGGGTTAAGGCGGGCCTAACTGATGAGGCAAAAGCTTGTGGTAATATTTGGTTTTCGGGGGCTGGGGTAGCTGGGTCTAAAGCCACTTTTCCTTTCATCGCGCCTATCACATAAGGATAATTTGTGGTTCCATGGTAATGGTATCTACCTTTCCATTCATGACCGTGATTCGTGTCAAGGGTTTGCATGGCGGTCCCGTCCGGTTCTTTGGCCCCATACACCGGAAAACCATCTAAGGCCATAGCGATAGCTTGCAGACCAGAAATTGAGGATAAATGCAGAGGAGCGGCATGGTAATGGTAATCATCTGCTCGACCACAGTGGCCACCCCATTGATCTAATTCACCAATCGCAAAAGAATCTTCTCCCCGATTATTCAATGCATTAAATATGGGAATACCATTCACCGCTAAAGCAACTGCACCTTTCATAAAATTATTCGTTGTACTCAAAGGTATAGTGGCATACACTGGTTGCAAGGGAATGGACCAATGATTCGTCCCGTTATAGGGCTGTGGAATAGGTACTTGCTGCTGCCAAGCAGTGATTCCAATCATCATATTATGATTAGGTATCCCGTTCGAATTGACATAAAAATAAGTGGCGTCAGATGACGTACTAATTGCTGGTTTAAAAGGTGCAAACGCAGAGTCTAAAAAACCAACAGTAGTTTTAGGAATCGTTGTAACCGGAACGGTGGGAGTAATGGGCGCCACTTCCGTGGTCGTTTTGCAGGCGAGTGCGATAAAAGCAAGCAAAAAGGAATAGAAAGCAAAGCGACGAAATACAAATCGAAGGTGTAATTTTTCAAGTAATAAAAGCGTGAAAAAAGCCAAAGCTAAAAGATAAAAATACGGTAAATACGAGACTGGTTTTTCTGTTAAAATATAGCCATTAATTTGTGAGCTGCGGTTCATTTTTACTGAAGCAAATTTTTGATCCCGCGAACTCAATTTCTCCATAGATATGCGGATTTTTTTACCCTCATATTGTTCTAAAATCAAGTCGTCAGAAGTAGCGGACGAATAGTTTCCACGGATGGTCGAACCGTCTTTTAAATGCCAAATACGCAAAACATCCTGTTGACCGTAATGTCCTCCATCATGTGCGAAAAGTGATAAGGAAATTAAGATAAAAAATAGGGTCTTTCTCATGGTCTCGTATAGTTTACCGTTATTTCTGATTTTGCTAATAATTTTCCTGTCATGGCTGCGACGACCACATCCATAGTGGTAGCGCTAGGAGCAGTTGTTACAACTGGTGCTGCTGATAAGGCATATACAGTGATAATATAGGCTTTTGCTCCAGGTCCTTGAGAACAGGGGGGCGTATACATATTTTTACCGTTCACGGTATTGATCCCCCAATTGCCTACATTCGTCACATTTTCACCTAATTCTTTGACGTTAGAGGCGATATTATAAACGCACATATACACGTGCTTATCACCTGTAGGTGGAAAATGGTGCATCGTAATGGCATAGCTAACTGTTCCTGCCGGGGCTCCTGACCACTGAATTAATGGAGATGTGCTGGTTCCATCACAAGTATATTTTGCAGGGAAATTACCACCATTAGTGAACTGTGAGCTGTAGGCTTTAAAGTCACTTGTACTAGGAGCTGGTGTCACTACTTCGTCTTTAGCACAGGCTAAAAATAAGGCCGATACGAATAAAATTTTTAGATAATTTTTCATGGGGTCACAATTATTTTACCTGTTTTTAATGCTGTTTTTTCACCACTAAATCGGTAGATATACGTGCCTGGGTTTACTCGATTAGCGGATTGGTCCAAGCCGTCCCACTGGACGACATAAGTTCCGTCTTTAATGAGCTCTCCTGAGAGGAGGGAGCGGATTTTTTGGCCGGTAAGGGAGAAGATTTCTAAGCTAATTTTATCATTTTCCGTGAGTGAAAATTCGATGGAAGTGGTCTGCGAAAAGGGGTTAGGATAGACCATTTCCTGAACGTAGTTTTTGTTCCATAAAATCGGATTGTTTGGAGTTGAATCGTAGCAGTTTTTTGCTGCAATGGTGTAGCTCACGGAAACGTCTTTGTTCTTGCGTGTAGCATTTTCGTTTTTTGCCAAATAAGACCTCACATAATCTACCTTCACCTTGTCCGCATCCACGTTTACCCGAATGTAACCAGAATTAGGATAAACATCCCCAATTTTATAGCCATAATCTGCGGCGTAATTCGCTGAGGTAAAATTAGGATGACTCGGTTGAGGAGTTTCCTGGTAGACCATACAGTCTTTCTCTTGCTTCATGAAAAAATGATCATGCCCATGGAAAAAGATGTTTACTCTGTTTTCTGTCAAAAGATCTTTAATGGGCTTGTACCAACCTGGGCGATTTGTGGCGAAGCCTGCTGACCCATCTAAATTCTTCCCTCCCCACTCATATAAATCGGCAAATTCAATTCCCCCTCGACCATTGGGATCTCCTCCAATTAATTGATGCGCAAAGACAAATTTGAACTTTGCTTTGCTGGTCTCTAAAGTCGCACGCAACCAATCATATTGTGCTTTCCCTAAAGTCCATCGCCAACCATTCGCGGCATCAGGTTTTAATTTCGTATACCAATAAGGATCTAAAACAATGAAAAGCGCATCTCCCCAAGTCCAGGCATAGAAATTTTCTCTGACGCCTACATAAGGATGAACGGTCTCATCACCCGTATAAAATCCATCTGGCGCAGGATTTAAGAAGTATTTTTTTCGTTCCAAAGTCCCCCAAACCGCGATATTTTCAGAGGTATTATTCAGATTCCAGCCGGACTCTCCTTCATGATTTCCCATCGAAATAAATAGTGGAACGGAATGTGCTGATGTCTCATAAAAGGAGCGCTGCAGGTGAGCTCGGTAGGTAACCGTGTCTTTAGGAATAATACCTGCTGCATTCTTTAATTTATCAGTCATCAAAATGTCCCCTAAATCGATGCTGAAATCAGGCTGATCGGCTAATTGATTTTGGAGGCTAAGTCGGTACAGGGAACTATCGCTTTGCTCATCTAAGTGCGGGTCAGCTTGCACTACAAAACTAAAGGCAGATCCTGGTGCTTTTTGTGTTTTGAAAATTCTTTCTGGACGTTCCGTTGAAGTGGATGCCCCAGGAACTCGGTAGCAATACTTATAAAAATAAGTTGTATTGGCATTTAAGCCCGTAATTAAAACCTCGGCGGGCTCTCCTTTAGTTATTTTTGTCCAAGCAGTCTGTTGTCCATAGGTACCAGAAACTGTGCCGTATTTTATAGATACCTCAGCATCCTCATCAAAAAAAGCTTGAATCACTATGCTCTTATTAGTGGGTCTTCCTAACAATTCCCCATGGCGGATTTTTTGGCCAATTAGGGGCGCAGACATCAACAAGAAAAGTGCAACTATCCGATTCATTAATGGGTTATTTGAATTTTAGCAGGAGAATACCCTTCTGCATGTAAAAAGTAGATGCCTGCGTTGTAGGATGACACATCTATTTCTCTATTCTTTGTTTCTATCCATAATCGCCCACTGGAATCAAACAGTTTAAACATAGTTTCTAGTGGAGGCCCCTCTATTCTAAATTTTGTATTTGCTGGGTTAGGAATAATTTTAAAGGTTTCTACTGGGGCTTCAGCGCCTAAAACTAAAGGGGTAACCACTGCTGGAGTACCCAAAGAATAGCTAAATCCAATTTCTCTATTTTGGGCTCCTCCTACCTTTGTATCAGCGGGCAAATAGGCCTTTACGTAATCTACTTTTAATCCTGTGGGAGTAACATTTACACGAATATGTCCAGCGCCATCCCGCTGATTTTCGGTATAGGCATCGGCATTAGCCAGCATTCCTATTTGGTAGGTAGAGTCACTTGGCATAGGCACCTCTTGGTAGGTAATTCCATCGAGGGTTTCCTTTGCAAAAAGATGGTCGTGACCTTGGAAGAAAATACTAACACCCGTGTCTTTAAATAGGGTATGAATGGGTTTAGCCCAGCCTGGTCGATTTGTCCCAAATGTATAGGTCTTACCATCTCCATCATATCCACCCCATTCGTATAATTTTGCATTCGTGATGGCTCCACGATCTTGCCCGCGGACATGATGTGCAAAGACGAATTTGTATTTTGCTTTGCTGTTTTCTAGTGTCGTTTTTAACCAATCATATTGCGTTTTTCCCAACGTCCAATCCCAGCCTTTAGGCTTTTCACTTGTTCCTGAGGCAGACTGGTATCGATAAGCATCTAACACCACAAAAAGAGCATCTCCCCAGGTCCAGGCATAATAATTTTCGGGTAATCCTAAGCCATTAGGCTCCACTTGTGAATTTCCTGTATAGAACGAATTGGGGGATGGATTAGGGTAATAATATTTTCGCCAAACCGTGGCCCAAGCACTTAAATTGTTGGGTGGATTTAAGGGTAGATAAAAATTGTTTTCCCCTTCGTGATTTCCTAAGCAAAAATAGAATGGGACAGAATGGGTAATTTCACCCAAAAATGGCCTATAATAAGCATGAAGGTCTTTTAATTCCGTAGAGGTAATCGTCGTAGGGGTATGATCATCCCCAAATGTATCCCCTAAGGACAGCATGAAATCAGGCTTATCCGCAAGCTGATTCGCGAGGCAAATTCTATACAAATTCGCCACCCCTTTTTTATCATATAAATGTTCGTCTGCCTCCACGGTGAAAGTAAATGAACTGCCTGGCGAACGCTGAGTAATAAATGAATATTCAGGAGAATTCGTGTAGGATGAGGCGGTCTTTAATTTATAGCCCAGTCGGTAGTAATAGCGCGTATTACCTATCAAATTAGGAATTTCAATCTCTTCTGGAACCCCGTTAACGCCTGCATAAATACTTGATTTCGTAGCATAAACTCCTGTGCTTGTCCCGTATTCTAGATAATAGTCGGTATTCTGATCAAATAAAACACTGGCTGTAATAGACTTATCAGTGGGTCTACCCAGAATAACTGAAAACTTTTGGCTTACAGCTGTAAAGGAAAGAAGTAAAAAGAGAAATAAGGTTCCTCTCATAGATATAATGCATTGATGAATCGAATTAAATATCTACAAAAAAGGAATATTGCCTTGACTAGAATCGACCAGTAGACCAATTTAGTCGCTCAAAAATGCTGCATTAATAATTGAGAACCACAACAAGGAAGAAGTTGCAAAAATTAAAGCACTAATGGACAACAAAAAAGCCGATCATTTCTGATCGGCTTGCTCCC
>JBMSJH010000008.1:0-20522 GCA_049418705.1 Aquirufa sp. | reverse complement strand
ACGCCCACACGAACACTTTAAAAAATCCCTTTGTCCTAACGGTGAGAAGCTGTTGATGCACACCTCGAACTTTCGTAAGGTGAAGCGTATCGAGGATATCGTGAAGGTCTTTGCGCTCGTTCGCAAAAAGATTCCTGCGAAATTAGTCTTGATAGGCGATGGTCCGGAGCGTTCAGGTATTGAGGCTTTGTGCCGCGAACTGGAAGTGCAATGTGATGTACGTTTCCTAGGTAAGATGGATGGAATCGAGGAGGCCCTTTCGCTAGCGGATCTATTCTTGTTGACTTCCGAAAAAGAAAGTTTCGGATTAGCGGCTTTAGAGGCAATGGCTTGCGAAGTTCCTGTGATTTCGTCGAATGCCGGAGGTATTCCAGAGGTAAATATTCACGGTGAAACTGGTTTTGTGAGTGAGATCGGGGATGTAAAAGATATGGCTACGAATGCCATCAAAATATTGTCTGATCCTATACTTCATGATCAAATGAAGGCAAATGCCTTAGCGCGGGCAAAAGAATTTGATATCGAAAAGATTCTCCCTTTGTACGAAAAGTACTACGAGCGCATTACGTCTAAGAGCTGGAAATTCCCTAAGCAAAACGATTAACGTTGCTAGTATCTGTGCAGGAGTCTAACAGTTCTGACATTGATTTAAGCAAGGCGGGATCCTGAAAGTCGGGCGCAATCTCTGCTAAAGGAGTCAAGATAAATTTACGATCAGCAATCCTTGGATGAGGAACAGTTAGGTCTGCTTCGGCAATCGTTACATCACTGTAATAAAGTATATCAAGATCGAGTGTTCGCGGACCCCAACGTTCTTTTCGTTCTCTGCCAAATTCCTTTTCAATGGCTAACATTTCAGTCAAACAGGCTTGTGGAGCAAGCGTTGTATTCACTAAAATAACTTGATTCAGAAAGTCCGCTTGTGGGATAGGACCCCAGGCTTCGGTTTGGTAAATCGACGAGTAAACGGATATCTTTCCTATTTTTTTTTCAATAAGCGGGTAGGCACCCTCGAATATTTCCCGGGTATTTCCTAGATTGCCGCCTAAAGAGAGGAAGAGCTGATTGATCATCTCTTAAAATTACTAATTTCTGCGCTATGCACCCGAATTATTCTGTGGAGGATTTAGAACCCGGCATGCTTTTGTTAGCCGAACCCTTCTTAGAGGACCCGTCCTTTCATCGCTCGGTGATTTTGCTGTGCGAGCACACGACGGCGCATTCTTTCGGCTTAGTGTTGAATAATAAGCAGGAAATTGTCTTTGATTCTTTCGTGGATGAGAAGGTACTGGAGGATGTCCCTTTGTATTCTGGTGGGCCAGTGGATCCTACGATTATGCAGTTTGTGCACCGCAGGCCTGATTTAATTCCGGATGGGGTGCTGATTGGGCCAGGGATTTATTGGTCTGGTAGCTTCGAAGTTGCGATTGATAAGGTCGTGGCAGGGGAGATTGGTTTTGATGAAATCAAGTTTTTTATCGGCTATTCGGGTTGGGGAGCGGGTCAGTTAGAGCGCGAGGTGCGTTCGAATGCGTGGATTTTGCATCCTGGGAATGATAAATTGGTTTTTGATGAATCTCACGAGTCGTTGTGGCGGAAGATTATGTATGCCAAAGGCGGGGATTTCAGAGTTCTCTCCACCTATCCAGACGATCCAAATTTAAATTAGGATATCCTTGCCCAGTTCGTAGTGTCTTTACGCTGGGAGCGGACTTGTTCGCGGATCATTTGGTAGCCTGGCTTTTCGAGGTTTGGATCTTCTTCTAAGATTTTTTGTGCTGTTTCTCTAGCTACTTTCAATATTTCTCCATCTTTAGATAAGTCAGCAATCATGAGGTCGATGGCGCCACTTTGGCGAGTGCCGGAAATGTCTCCCGGACCACGTAATTGTAAATCGACTTCTGCGATTTCGAAACCATTATTCGTTTTCACCATCGTATCAATGCGCTTCTTCGTATCTGCCGATATTTTATAACCCGTCATTAAGATGCAATAACTCTGTTCTGCCCCCCGACCTACACGACCCCGAAGCTGATGTAATTGCGATAATCCGAATCTTTCCGCGCTTTCAATGATCATAATGGAGGCATTTGGTACGTTTACCCCCACTTCGATGACCGTGGTGGCCACCATAATTTTGGTTTCGTTTTTCACGAAGCGAGCCATTTCGATATCCTTGTCCGCCGGCTTCATCTTTCCGTGCAAGATGCCCAAAGGCACCTCCGGGAACGCTCTCGAAATACTTTCGTAGCCATCCATCAGGTCTTTGAAGTCCATTTTTTCGGATTCTTCTATCAGAGGATAGACAATATAGATTTGGCGGCCTTTGCTTAACTCGTTTTGGATGAATCCGAAAACCTGCAAGCGGTGGCTATCGTAGCGATGCGTGGTCTGAATAGGTTTGCGGCCCACAGGTAATTCGTTAATTATCGAAATATCTAAATCTCCATAGAGTGTCATGGCTAAAGTCCGGGGAATCGGCGTCGCCGTCATCACCAAAATGTGCGGATGAAACTCCTTATTCTTATCCCAGAGCTTCGCTCTTTGTGCTACACCGAAACGGTGTTGCTCATCTATGATGCACATACCAAGATTCTTAAACTGGACAGAATCCTCGAATAAAGCGTGTGTACCCACTAAAATCTGTAATTTCCCCGACTGCAAATCCTCATGCAGCCCCACGCGATCCTTCTTCTTCACAGATCCCGTCAGCTTCGCAATCGTCAAGCCCAATAAGTCCGCGAATTTCTTCAAACCTTGGTAATGCTGATCGGCTAAAATCTCTGTAGGCGCCATCAAACAAGCCTGAGTCCCGTTATCAATCGCCAATAGCATCGAAATAAACGCCACAATCGTCTTTCCAGATCCCACATCCCCCTGCAATAATCGATTCATCTGTTGGCCCGATCGCATATCCGCAAAAATCTCCCGAATCACCTGCTTCTGCGCATTCGTTAATTCGAAAGGCATGTGCTCTTGGTAGAACTTGGTTAAAAGGGCGGCGGAAGAAAAAACTTGACCTGGGAAAGCCACTTTGCGAATCAAGTTCTGCTTAATCAGACGTAGCTGATTATAGAAAAGTTCTTCGAATTTGAGTCGTCGTCTAGCTTGGTGTAGCCAGTTTTCGCTTTGGGGTAAATGAATATGGTAGAGCGCCTCTTGCTTCGAGATCAGTTTAAACTGGGCAGTTACCTCCGAGGGAAGGGTCTCTCGAATGTAAGGGAACGCGATCTCTAACAGGTTTTTCTGTAGCGTCGCGATGGCCTTACTGTCGATGTATTTCTTCCGAAGCTTCTCGGTCAAGGGATAAACGGGTTGGAAATATTTCCCTGTTGCTTGCTCGCCCTTGTAGACCTCCATCTCAGGATGCGTCATTTGAAGCTGTCCATTGAAGCTGGTAGGTTTACCGTAAAAGAGGTAGTCGACTCCGGTGTTTAAGGACTTTTCGAGCCATTTGACCCCCTGAAACCAAACGATTTCAATACAGCCCGTGGCGTCGCAAACTTGTGCGACGATGCGCTGGCGATGGCCTGCGCCTATTTTTTCTTTGAAACGGATCCGGCCGATGAACTGTGCGTGGTCCATGTCGTCGGTGATCGAGGCGATGGGATGAACCAGGGTTCTATCTTCGTAGCGGAAAGGGAAGTACTGAATTAAGTCGCCGTAAGTGAACATCGCGAGTTCCGTCTGCAATAGCGTTAGCTTCGCGGGGGTCATCCCACGGAGTTTGGCTAAATCAGTATCGAAAAAAGCTACGAGCGACATAGACGAAAAATTTTGTGAATTTAGGTATATTTACAGAACGATTGCGAAAATAACCCCAAACATGAAGAGTTTTTTAGACCAAGAATTTGAATCCGATGGCTTTGTGCTGAGCAATGTCGAGGATTTATTGAATTGGGCGAGGGCTAGCTCGCTTTGGCCGATGAGTTTTGGTTTAGCGTGTTGCGCGATCGAAATGATGCAGGCTTTTGCGTCAGGTTATGATTTGGATCGTTTTGGGGTGTTTCCTCGGCCTTCCCCGCGTCAATCCGACGTGATGATTGTGGCCGGAACCGTGACTTTTAAGATGGCGGATCGCATCCGTCGCCTATATGAGCAAATGCCAGAGCCTCGTTACGTGATTTCGATGGGTTCATGCGCAAATTGCGGAGGGCCTTATTGGGAGCATGGTTACCATGTGGTGAAAGGAGTGGATCGGATTATTCCCGTGGACGTGTATGTACCAGGTTGCCCACCGCGTCCAGAGGCCCTTTTAGGTGGCATTATAAAATTACAAGAGAAGATTAATCAGGAAAGTCTAGTTGCGCCTCAACGCATTCTAGCCGCCATAAATAAATAAGATGGATGTAGCATCGATCAAAGATTTAGTTCAAACGCAATTCCAATTCGAAGCCGAATGGGAAGAGGAGATGGGGCGTTTGACCTTGCCGGCGGAGCATATTTTGCCGGTTTGCGAATTTCTTTGGAAGAATCCGTCCACCTATTTTGATTCCCTTTCCTGTCTGACGGCTATCGATCAGGGTCCAGAAGCAGGGAAAATGGAAGTCATTTATACCCTCTATTCTATTCCAAATCACGTGACTTTGCATTTGCGCGTGATGTTAGATCGAGAAAAGCCATCGGTTTCCTCTGTATCATCTGTCTGGAGAACAGCGGATTGGCATGAGCGCGAGGCCTTTGATTTTTATGGAATTCAATTCGAAGGGCATCCCGATTTGCGCAGAATATTGCTTCCAGAGGACTGGGAGGGACATCCATTACGCAAGGATTACGTGGAGCAAACCAAATACCACGGTATACAAGTGAAATCTTAATGAAAATAGCCGGATTTACTTTTATTCGAAATGCGGTGAAGAACGATTACGCGATCGTGGAAGCCATCACGTCCATTTTACCCATCTGCGACGAATTCGTAGTGGCGGTAGGGGCGTCGGAAGATGAGACTTTGGCCTTAATTCAAGGCATTCCCTCGGATAAAATCAAGATTGTGGAGACGGTTTGGGATGATACGAAACGCGAAGGTGGTGCCACTTTTGCCCTAGAAACTGATAAAGCCTTACAAGCCATCTCGAAAGACATCGACTGGGCCTTCTATATTCAAGGGGATGAATGCGTGCACGAGGATGATTTGCCAATCGTCAAGTCTGCGATGGAGGCAAATTTAACCGATCAAAACGTCGAAGGATTGCTTTTTCATTACCGACATTTCTATGGATCTTACCAGCATGTGGCCATTTCGAGACGCTGGTATCGAAGAGAAATTCGGGTGGTAAAAATGCATCCAGGTGTTCATTCCTATAAGGATGCGCAAGGCTTCAGAAAGGATGGCAACAAGATGAAAGTGAAGCTGATTCCAGCTTATATCAACCATTATGGCTGGGTAAAACCGCCTGAAGGCCTGAACAATAAAGTGCGTAATTTCACTCAATTCTACCACGACGATGCTTGGTTAGCGGAAAACGTGCCTGCAGATTACCAGTTTGATTATGGTAATGCAGAACGACTTTTTCGTTTTGAGGGAACACATCCTTCCGTGATGGCGGATCGCGTGGCTCGCTCGAACTGGCCTTTCTATTTCGATCCTGTTGAACTAGAGAAGAAAATGAGCCTGCGTCGTAAAATCTTACAAAAAATCGAGGACCTAACGGGTTACCGCGTAGGAGAATATAAAAACTATCGCCTGCTGTAATGGAAGAGTCGATTCAATTTTTCCCTGCTGCTAAGGCGCCTGAAAAGCCCTATTTTTCGATTCTCATTCCGAGTTGGAATAACCTGGCTTACCTGCAATTATGTATAGCAGCTATTAGAAAACATTCCACCACTTCGTATGAAATCATTCTGCATCTGAATGAAGCGAAGGATGGTTCGAAAGAATGGGTGGAATCACAGGAAGATATTGCTTTTTCTTACAGCCCTATTAACGTGGGCGTTTGCTATGCAATGAACGCGATGGTGAAGCTAGCACGCGCGGATTATTTCTTGTATTTGAATGACGATATGTACGTGCTGCCCAATTGGGATGGGTTTTTACAGGAAGAAATCCAACACATCGGACATACGGAATTCTTTTTATCCGCCACCGCCATCGAGCCTAAAGCCCAAAGCGCTTGTTCTATTCAGGCCGATTTCGGCCGATCGATTGCGACTTTCGAAGAGGCAAGATTACTAGAAACCTACGATTCTTTGCCTTTCCAGGATTGGCAGGGAGCGACATGGCCACCTAATGTGGTGCACCGTTCTTTGTGGGATAAAGTGGGAGGGTATTCGAATGAATTCACCCCGGGGATGTATTCTGATCCTGATTTTTCGATGAAATGCTGGCAGGCGGGTGTTCGATTATTCAAGGGGATTTCACGGAGTAGAGTGTATCATTTTGGGTCCATTTCCGTGAAACGTGTGAAGCAGAATAAAGGATATTACCAGTTTATTCGAAAATGGGGGATGACTTCGTCCACCTTGTCGAAATACTATCTAAGAAGAGGCGACCGCTACGATGGTCCCTTAGTACAACGTCCGATTCCTTTGACGGTTCAGTTGAAAAATCTGTATTACCGCCTGAGTCTTCCGTTTAGAAAATAGAAATCAGTAATTTGAAGCTATAAAGGAAACTGCCTAGCGCCGATTTTCCTTTATAGGCTAGCATCGCTCGGTGGTGTTTTGCGACGCATAGAAATCTTCTTACACGTGCCGGGAGGCTTTTCGAAGCAAAATCCTGAGCTAATTCCTGCAAAAAATCGCGTTCCGCACCGTTAGGACAACGTTCTGCGAGTAAATTGAGCCTTTTTACAATCCGCGCATTCCGCTCCTCCCGCGTGGTATAATTTTTCTTTCCCTTACTTAAATCAGCCCCCATCGTGTTTGAACTGTGTTGGCGGTAATTCACTAAAGTCGCGGGGAAATAGCTGACTCCGTTGAGGGCAGCCGCTGCAAAACCTAAAATATAATCGTGTCCGACATAATCCGGGAAAGGTAAGGCGACGTCGATGATTTCACGCTTGAAAAGCATGGCGTGCCCCATGGCTTTAGTCCCAAAAACATAATACAACGCACTCGGATAATCCCCTAAGTGGTTGCGATCTGAGAATTTTCCGGTAACAGTGCCTTCTGAATTTGTTAACGCAGAATCCGCATAGATCATTGAATTATGACCGATAGCAGAGGCCAGCAAACTGATTTTATTCGGCATCCAAACGTCGTCCTGATCCGATAAAGCAATTAATTCCCCCTTAGCCTCCCGAATACCTCGTTCGAAAGTGGCTAAAAGGCCTTGATTTACCGGATTTGCGACCAAGCGAATGCGCTCGTCTTGCGAGGCGTACTGTTGCAGAATCTCATGACTCCCGTCTGAAGAAGCGTCGTCCACAAAAATAAATTCCAAGGACGGATAGCTCTGTGCGAGCAAACTGTCCACCTGTTCCCGGAGGTATTTCTCCCCGTTATAGGTGGCCATCACAATGGAAATTAAGGGTGACATTCGGAGTAGTTTCTGAAAATTGTCGTAATTTGACCAAAATTTTGATAAAAAGCCGCATTGAAAACATATTTTCGCTTATTAAGCTATGCCGTTTCGATCCGTAAGTATGTGTTTCCATACTTCGGTTTTTCCTTGCTAGCGAGTTTGTTTGGCATCTTAAATTTTACCTTGCTGATCCCTTTATTGAACGTTTTGTTCAATCAATCAGCTCCGGAAAACATTCAGATTTACCGCGTTTTACCGGCTTTTTCACTAACGCCTTCGTATTTCTCTTTCTTGTTTAATCACTATTTCTACGGTGCGCTGGAGGATTTTGGACGAATTGGAGCGCTGAAATATGCCTGTGGGGCCATTATGGTTTCCGTGATTTTGTCGAATTTCTTTCGTTATTTTTCCCAAAGAGTCTTAAAAACCGTCGAAGCTGATACGATCGCCTCTTTACGCCAAGCCGTTTTTGAGCGGGCCATTCGCCTTGACCTGAGTTATTTCACAGAGCAGAAAAAAGGGAACCTGATGTCGCGTTTAACCACGGACGTGCAGGAGGTGGAAAACAGTATCGGTAGAGCTTTCACAGCCACCTTTAAAGAGATATTTACGCTGATTTTATTCTTTGTTTTTCTGGCAAGTATGTCGGTGAAATTGACTTTATTTTCCTTGATTATTTTGCCTCTTTCTGGCTCCGTGATTGCGACGATCACGAGACGTTTACGCCGAGCCGCAGGAGAAGTACAACAGCATTTGAGTGGAATTATCAGTTTGTTGGATGAAACCTTCGGAGCGATGCGCGTGGTGAAGGCTTTCAGAGCAGAGAAGATGATGGATGCGCGTTTCCAAGCAGGTAATGATCGCTACCGGAATTCATTACTGAAGATGGTCTTTCGCCAAGAATTAACCTCACCTACCTCGGAAAGTTTAGGGGTTTTAGTGGTGACTGGAATCTTATTGTATGGAGGTAGTTTAGTGATCAATGGCGAAGGTGAACTGAGTGCATCGACGTTTATTGCCTTTATTGCTACTTTTTCGCAGGTAATGCGTCCTGCGAAAGCGATTGCGGATGCTTTTAGTGGGATTCAGCGTGGGGTGGCATCGGCGGACAGAATTATTGAAATACTAGATACCGAATCTGAAATCGTAGCCGAGGAGCCGATCCAGCAGGTGAAGGAATTTACCGATAAAATCAGTTTCGAGGCGGTTGGCTTTGAATATGTGAAGGGTCGTTCGGTGTTGAAGGAAGTGAGTTTTGATATTCCCAAAGGAAAAACAATTGCCCTCGTAGGCGCTTCCGGTGGCGGTAAATCGACTTTGGCGGATCTTTTGCCGAGATTCTACGACCCATCGAATGGGAAGATTACACTTGATGGCATTCCGTTGAAAAACATACCTTTGGATGATTTAAGAGGCTTAATGGGCATCGTGACCCAGGAATCGGTCTTATTTAACGATACCATTTTTAATAATATCGCTTTTGGGACAGAAGCTAGCTTAGCAGAGGTTGAGGCCGCGGCAAAAATTGCGAATGCCCATGATTTTATTTCGGCGAATCCGGAAGGATACGAAACCGTGATAGGGGATCGTGGTTCGAAATTATCTGGCGGCCAAAGACAACGCATCTCCATCGCCCGCGCCGTTCTCAAAAATCCACCGATCTTAATTCTTGACGAAGCGACCAGTGCGATAGATAATGAATCAGAGAAACTCGTGCAGGAGGCACTGAGTCATTTGATGGAAAACCGGACGGTGCTCGTTATCGCTCATCGCTTGTCTACGATTCAGCATGCCGACCAGATTTTGGTGGTACAGCAAGGTGAAATCATCGAACGCGGCACCCACAATGAATTGATGAAAATCGAGAAAGGTGCCTATGCGGTTTTGGCACAAGGTATTACAGCCTAATTTTTACACATTTTATTAGCTTATCCGTTCGCAAAAAAGTAATTTTGCAAGCGATTTTATATACAAATATTCGTTTCTAAATACCATGTCACAAGCACAATTAGCCCAAAGAATTCAAGCATTAGAAGAATCATCTACATTAGGGATGACGAAAAAAGCGCGTGAATTAGCAGCCCAAGGTCACAAAGTAATCAGTCTTTCTGTAGGAGAGCCAGATTTTAAAACACCTGCTCACATCTGTGAGGCGGCGAAAAAGGCGATTGATGATGGTTTCCACGGGTATTCACCAGTAGCTGGTTATCCTGATTTGCGCATGGCGATTGCGAATAAATTAAAGCGTGATAATAACTTAGAGTGGGGTTCTGAAAATATCGTAGTGAGCACGGGTGCGAAACACTCCTTAGCGAACGCGATTGCAGCCTTAATTAACCCAGGTGACGAAGTAATTATCTTCTCTCCTTACTGGGTTTCTTACTCTGAGATGGTGAAATTAGCGGAAGGTACTTCGGTCATCGTTCAAGGTGCTTTTGATAATAATTTCAAAGTTACTCCAGAGCAATTCGAAGCAGCGATCACGCCCAAAACGAAAATGGTGATGTTCGCATCTCCTAATAATCCGACTGGATCGGTTTACACAGAATCAGAATTACGTGATATCGCGAATGTGGTAGCGCGTCATGAAAATATTTATGTCTTAGCGGACGAAATCTACGAGTACATTAACTTCACACAAGGAGGTCACTTCTCGATCGGTTCTATTCCAGAAATCAAGGAGCGCGTTATCACGGTAAACGGGGTAGCGAAAGGCCATGCAATGACGGGTTGGAGAATTGGTTTTATCGCTGCAGCGAAATGGATTGCAGATGGTATCGAAAAATTACAAGGCCAAGTAACGTCAGGTACGAACTCTATCGCTCAAAAAGCGGCAGTAGCGGCCTTTAACGGTAGCTTAGATCACGCTTACGAAATGAAAGCGGCTTACGATCGCCGTCGTAAATTAGTGGTAGAAAAATTACGCGAGATCCCAGGTTTCAAAGTAAATATGCCAGATGGTGCATTCTATGCATTCCCTGATATTTCGTATTATTTCGGAAAGACGGATGGCACCACGGTGATTAAAGACTCAGATGATTTCTGTTCTTGGTTATTAGCGGATGCTTTTGTGGCTACGGTAGCTGGTTCAGGTTTTGGTGCACCCGATTGTATGCGTATTTCTACGGCTGCTGCAGATGAGCAACTAGTAGAAGCTTGCGATCGCATTAAAGCGGCCGTTGCGAAATTAAAATAACATGGGAATCGCCTCCATACTCATCTTCATTGCTGGCTATTTAGCCATCGCTTTCGAGCATCCTTTGAAGATAAATAAGACAGCCTCGGCTTTAGTGACCGGAGTTTTAGTATGGATGATGTATGCGATTTCGACGGGTTCAACCACCGAATTAGGCCATCACTTAGCCTCTACCTCGGAGATATTATTCTTCTTGTTAGGTGCGATGACGCTAGTGGAATTAGTGGATGCGCACCAGGGTTTTTACTTTGTTTCTCGATTGATTAAAACAGATAAGGTGATTAAACTGCTTTGGATAGTGGGTTTAATCACCTTTTTTATGTCAGCCGTTCTGGACAATTTGACTAGCTCCATTGTGATGGTTACCTTATTGCGGAAGTTGATTAGTAACAAAGAAACCCGCAAATATTTTGTTGGAATCGTGGTCATCGCAGCGAATGCGGGTGGTGCTTGGTCGCCCATCGGTGATGTGACGACGACGATGTTGTGGATAGGCGGCCAAATATCGGCCACAGGCATTGTACAAAGTTTATTTTTACCCTCTTTACTTTCTTTATTTGTACCATTAGCGATGGCCTCTTATGTCTTGAAAAATCAGGCGATAGGAAAATCGGAGGCCACAGTGCAATTAACACCTGTGGAGCAAAGAGATGGTAAAATCATGCTTTTCGCAGGTGCAGGATCCTTATTGGGCGTTCCTATATTCAAAACGTTAACGCATTTGCCGCCCTATATGGGTATCTTATTAGCCTTAGGATTAGTTTGGATACTGTCTGAAATCTTGCATTCGGAGAAAGACGAGGAGGCGAAGAAGCACTTAAGTGTGGGGTATGCGTTGACTAAAATAGATACGTCGAGTATCCTCTTCTTTTTAGGCATCTTATTAGCGATCGGTGGGTTAGAATCCTTTGGTTATCTGCATGCGCTTTCGGATCAATTAGCCACTACTTTTGGGAATCAAAACCTGATTGTGACCATCATCGGATTAGCGTCTTCCGTAGTTGATAACGTGCCTTTAGTGGCTGCGACGATGGGGATGTATTCCTTGACTGATTTCCCGATGGACCACGAGATGTGGGAATACCTAGCCTTTTGCGCGGGTACAGGTGGCAGTATCCTTATTATAGGATCCGCGGCGGGTGTAGCCGTGATGGGAATGGAGAAAATCGAATTTGGCTGGTACTTAAAGAAAATCGGTTTTCTGGCTTTATTAGGTTACTTCGCAGGTGCCGGCTTGTATCTTCTGTTACACTAAAATCCAATCGACATACTGGCGCCATAATAAGCGGGAGCCACCTGAGGAGTCAGGGTGAAGCGATTCAGCTTTTGCCATTGATGGCGCACTTTCGGGTACAAAATATAGGCTAATTCTGCCGAAGCGATGCCTATCGCAGAACCCATCAAAACATCCGTTACCCAGTGTTTATTGTTTGCGATGCGCAAAGCTCCAGTGGCGGTAGCCAAAGTATAACCGGCGATGACAAATTCCGGGTGCGTGTCTCGATACTCATGTGCTAAAACAGTCGCTCCGAAAAAGGCGGTTGCTGTATGACCCGAAGAAAAAGTTTTTTCCGTCCCGTCTGGTCTAGCCTCCGTGATCGTCGCCTTTAATCCTTGTGTTGCCGCCACATAAATGCCTGTGCCTAAAATGAAAACACCCGCTTGATCGAAGGCTTTCTCTTCATTTTGGTATTCAAAGATATTTAGACCCACATACATCGCTGCAGGACCATATTGAATATAATCGTCCAAAGGTGTCACCTGACCCGCTGCCACAATTTTCGTTTGAATTTTTTTAGCAAATGGATTGTACGTAATGCCACTCGCAATGCCGAGAGCTAGGGGAGTTTTCCACTTTTTAAAAGAGGGTTTTTCTGCCTGAACCGCGAGCGAAAACAAACAAAGTAGGGCGATTAATCTCATTATTTTTCGGCTAAAAGGCTTTGGATGGTATGTTCAAAATCGGCGATCCAGTCTGCGTAATATTTTCCAGTACCCGGTCCAGAGAAACCCGTATGAATTTCACGAACAATTCCTTTCTTGTCGATGATGAATGTGGTCGGATAGCCGTTCATTTGGCTTAACATAGGTAGCACCTGCGCGATGGTTTTTTCGTCGGGTGTTCCGGCGAAAAGGAGGGGATAGGTGATGCCGATTTTCTTTTGGAAATTATCCATCTTCGGTCCTGAAATCTTGATATCAGGGGAGTATTCGAAGGCCAAGCCCAAAACCTCCACTCCTTTGTTTTGGTATTTTTTATAAAACGGCGCTAAATAACGCGATTCGTCAAGGCAGTTCGGGCACCAAGATCCCATCAATTCAATCACGACAACCTTGTTCTTGAAGCGTTCATCTTTCAGGCTAATTTGTTCGCCTTTCGTCGTCGGAAGTTGGAAATCAATGCGATCGAATCCAGGTTTCAAGAAAGTTAATTTCTTTAGGTCAGGAAGTGCAGCGTTCGGATCTAATTTTGCTTCTACCGTTCTCACCCCACTTAAACCGGAAGTAAATCGACCCTTCAAAGAAGAACCGCTCACTTTCGCTTTCAATAAATACAAGCCACTGCCATCGAAATAGCTCAGTAAAAGACTGTCCCCACTCACGTTTCCCTGTAAGAAGCGATAATCCCCAGACGTGCGTAAGAATGTACCTGTTACGGCCGATCCTTTTTGTTCGAATACACCCACGCCAGGGCTGTGATTTGTGGCATCACTGAAGAAGTCCGCCATCCATTTGCCACTTACGTTAACGGTGGCTGGCTGTAGGTTTTGGAATCGGTCAGATGATCCAGCTAAAGCAGAAATTGGTAATCTGAAGGCCGTTTTTTCGTTTCTCTTTTTTACATAGTAGCCCTTCATTTCTGTAGTTTTTGTCACCGCAAAAACGACTTCTGAATCATATAAATCGAGGGGCAATACGAGAGAATCAGCTCTGAAAAAGGAATTTCCTAAGGAGAATTTTTCTGCTCCGTTCACTAATTTGATATCTAATTGACCAGCGTTGCCAGTTGAATTGACTTCGAAATTAATAGGTAATGCGCCGCCATGCGTGCTAATTTCAGCTCTCCAAATCCCCGAAACCGGAGTCTGTGCGAAACCCAATAGGGGGGCAAATACGAGGGCAAATAGGATCTTTTTCATGTGTAAAATGAGACGGCGTTTAAGCAAAGATACGCGTTCGAAACTTGTCACAAAAAAATCCACTACAAATTCACAATTTGATGGCATAGCCGGGGGATAATTTGTATTTTTGTTTTCATCCAAAATTATGCCAGAAAACACCTATCATACCTCCGTCATGTTGCACGAATGCATCGATGGTTTACGCATTGATCCTGCGGGAACCTATGTCGATGTGACCTTTGGTGGAGGAGGGCATTCGAAGGCCATTTTAGCTCAGCTCGGTCCTGAGGGCAGGTTGTTTTCTTTTGATCAAGATCCCGATGCCTGGGAACAGGCAGAGAAGATTGAAGATGAGCGTCTGACGCTTATAACGGCTAATTTCCGCTATTTAGAGAAGTATTTACGTTTGCATCGGGTGAAGCAAGTAGATGGTATTTTAGCCGATTTTGGGGTTTCTTCGTTTCAATTGGATGCGCCAGAACGGGGTTTTTCGATTCGTTTCGATGGACCACTGGATATGCGCATGGGGCCTTCTGCCTCGATGACGGCGGCTGAATTGTTGAATGGTTATTCGGCCACGGAATTGCAACGGATATTGGGTATGTATGGGGAGGTGAAGAATGCTCGAACTTTGGCCCAAGCTATCATTCAAGCCCGGACGAGAAAACCGCTCGAAACAACGCAAGAATTTAAAGAAATTTTGAATAAATTAGCTCCTAAACACCGGGAGTTTAAATACTTCGCTCAGGTCTTTCAAGCGATTCGAATTGAAGTGAATCAAGAGTTAGCGGTGATCGAAGAATTTTTAGCTCAGGCGCCTGCGGTTTTAAAGCCGGAAGGAAGGCTGGTGATCATGTCGTTTCACTCGCTGGAGGATCGACTGGTGAAGAATTTTATTAAAGCGGGTAATGTGGAAGGGAAAGAGGACAAGGATTTATTCGGTGTGGTCCACAGACCGCTCGAATCAGTAATCAGAAAACCCATTACAGCTTCAGAAGAAGAATTGAAAATCAATCCGCGCTCGCGAAGTGCGAAATTAAGAATAGCGTCTAAAATTTAACATGGCTACACCGATCGAACCTACGGAAGGAGGACCTAAACGAATCTCATCGCCTAAAAAAGAGGGGATCTTTGATTCGGTTTTCAATATTGACTATTTCACAGGTGGGGAGCTACCGGTGATGTGGGTGAAGCGAATTGCCTTTGTGGCGTTTTTGACCCTCATCAATATTTACTATTCCATGTTAGCGGATGGAAAATTGCACCAGATCCAAAAGGAAAAAAGTGCTTTAGAGGAAGATCGAGCTGATTATACAACCCAAAAAGCGGAGTATATGAAAGTGAGTAAGCAAAGCAATTTAGAGGAAACCTTGAAGCGCTACCAAATAGGTGTCAGCACGATTCCTCCTACTAAAATCATCATTCAAGTCAATAAAGAGAAATAATGGCGAAGGAGAAAAGACCTAATATTCGGGGCTTAATTACAAGACGTTTCTATACGTTTTTCATTATCATTTTGGCCGTTTTCTTGTACTTGCTTTTTAGCCTTTACAAGGTAGTTGTATTGAAAGGACCTAAATTCCGTTCAGAAGCGATGGCTACTTACGTGAAGAAGCGCAAGATCGAGGCGACTCGGGGAAATATTTATTCCGATGACGGGAGTTTATTGTCTACCACTTTGCCCAAATACCGCTTAGGCATGGACCCTTCCGTACTTACCGGTAATGCGAAGGCAGACGAATTTTACAAGCAACATATTGATGGATTAGCAGCGGCTTTATCGAACTTCTTCAAGGATCGTACGGCGGAGGAATACAAAGAGAAAATTTCGGCGGCTAGAAAAAGTGGTCGTACGTATTTGTTGTTGAACAACCGTTTATTGGACTTCCAAGAGAAAAAGAAAGTATTGAATTTCCCTTTGTTCAAAGAGGCAAAGAATTCGAATAAGTCCGGGGTTGTTTTCGATAAGATTAATGTGCGCTATGCGCCTTTTGGCCAAATGGCCTACCGTACCGTGGGTTATTTAAAGGACTTGCGTGATAAAGGACGCGTGGGGATTGAGAATAGTTTCGATAAGGAATTGCGCGGAGAATTTGGGGAAGGGATGTTCGAGAAGATGGACAATAATACATGGCGTCCAGAACCAGGGGATGAGCCTAAATTGCCAGTGGCTGGGGTAGACCTCCATTCGACTATCGATATTAACATCCAAGAGATCGTGGAAACGGCCCTTTTGAACGGGATGAAAATATTCAAAGGAAATTATGCCGTGGCTATTGTGATGGAGACATCAACTGGTAAGATTAAAGCCCTGTCTAATATCGCGGCGAATCCATTATCCCCAACAGGCTATTCGGAGACTTATAACTATGCCTTGTTAGAGGCCCGTGACCCGGGTTCTGTATTTAAGTTGCCTTCTATCATGGCGGTATTAGAGGAAAAGAATTATCCGTTGACGAAGATGGTGAATACGGGAGATGGAAAGTTTCGTCTATACAATGGCGTGATGTCTGATTCTCACCCATTAGGCACTATTTCGCTGGAACAAGTCATTGAAAGTTCTTCGAACGTGGGGACGATGAAGTTAGTTCAGGAGGCTTTTGGGACAACAAATAATGAGAAGTTTTATAATTACTTGAAGAAATACCACCTGATCGAGTCCCTTGATTTTCAATTAAAGCCGAGCAGGAAACCCGTTTTCCCGGTGCCGGCGAAATGGGATGGATTGCAGCTTTTGTGGTCATCTGTAGGCTATTCAACGCAGTATACGCCTTTGCAGATTTTAGCATTCTACAATGCAATTGCAAATAATGGCTATTGGATTCAACCGCTGATCGTGAGTAAAGCTACTCGTGGCGATGAGGTCGTGATTGACTACACTGCTTCCCAAGTACGGGATTCGAAACCATTGTGTTCTCCAGAAACCCTACAAAAACTGAAAATCATGTTAGAGGGTGTAGTAACAAAAGGTACAGCTAATAATATCAAAGGTTCTGTTTACGGTATCGCTGGGAAAACAGGTACCGCTCAACGTACGGTAACAGGGGCGAAAGGATACCGAAAAGGAAATTACTACACGACTTTTGCGGGATATTTTCCTACCAAGAACCCTAAATACACGATGATTGTGGCGGTGGATGAGCCGAAGGGTAGTGCAGAAGGGACCTATGCCCGTCAGGTAACGGCACCCGTATTTAAGGAAATTGCGGATCGTATTTATTTACGCGACATGAAGTTACAGCAAACATTAAGAGGTTATTTGCCGGATTCTTTGAACAAAAATAAATTAGCGCATACTCTGCATCCAGCGGATCAAAACATCCTATTCTCTCGTTTAGGATTGCCTAAGGTCGAAGAGAACGGACAATGGTTGAACTTTAATTTAGAAAAGAAGACGGTAAAAAATCAGGCCATTACGATGACGCCTAAAACGGTGCCTAATGTTGTGGGGATGAATTTAAGGGACGCGTTATTTGCCTTGGAAAACAAGGGGCTGAAAGTGCGTGCGAATGGATTTGGGACGGTGAAGAATCAGTCGATTCCTGCGGGTTCCCCAGCCGCTAAAAACAGATTAGTCTACATTCAATTGCAATAAAATGGCACAAATTTCCTTATTCCCCGAAGTTGAAATCGCAAGTTTGTGTTTTGATTCCCGCAAGGCTACTTCTGGTTCTGTGTTTTTTGCGATTCCCGGCACCCAGGTAGACGGACACTCGTTTTTGACTCAGGTATACGAGCAGGGATGCAAGTTTTGGGTGGTTGAAAAAAAGCCCGCGGAGGTCCCTTCCGATGTTCAATGTGTTCAAGTGGAGGATTCGAATGCGGCTTTAGCGGAGGCAGCTGCTGAATTTTATGATCACCCGTCTAAGAAGTTGAAGCTGGTAGGTATTACAGGGACGAATGGAAAGACGACGACCGTTACCTTGCTTTTTGAATTATTCAAACGCCTGGGTCACCGCTGCGGTTTGATTTCGACGGTCGTGAATAAGATTGAGGATAAAATTATCCCATCAACTCATACGACGCCGGATGCCCTGAGCCTGAATGCGTTATTAGCCGATATGGTGGCAGCAGGATGTAGCCATGCTTTTATGGAGGTGAGTTCGCATGCGGTGGTACAAAAACGCATTCATGCAGTCAAATTTAGCGGGGCTATTTTTTCGAATATTACCCGGGATCACCTCGATTTCCATGAGACATTTGACGAATACATTAAGGCCAAAAAAGGATTTTTCGACGCCCTGCCCGCCACGGCTTTCGCTCTAACGAATGTGGATGACAAGCGAGGAATGGTGATGTTGCAGAATACCGCGGCGAAGAAATACGGTTTTGGTTTACTAAATGCGGCTGACTTTAAAGCTAAAATCATTAGCAATGGAGTAGGTGGCTTGCAATTAGAAATCGATCACCAGCAAGTGCATGCGCAATTAATAGGCACCTTTAATGCCTATAATTTGCTCGGTATTTATGGAGCGGCCCTTCTGTTAGGCGAGGAGTCACATGAAGTATTGGTGCAAATTTCAGCATTAAAAACCGCTCCAGGGCGTTTTGAACAGCTGGCAGGCTCCAACCAAAAAATGGGCATCGTCGATTATGCCCACACGCCTGATGCCTTAGAAAATGTGTTAAAGACGATCCAAACGATTAAGGACAAGTCGCAACGCGTCATTACGGTTGTGGGATGTGGAGGAAATAGGGATGCGGGAAAGAGACCTATCATGGCGGAATTAGCGGCAAAGTATAGTGATGCGGTGGTGTTAACTTCTGATAATCCCCGCAAAGAAGATCCGGAATTGATTTTGGATCAAATGGAAGCCGGCGTACCGGAGGCTTTAAAATCAAAAGTCCACCGGGTATCTGACAGAAAAGAAGGCATTTTTTATGCGGTTAGAGATTTAGCCTTGACTGGAGACATTATTTTAGTTGCGGGCAAAGGCCACGAAAACTACCAAGATATCCAAGGCGTGAAATACGACTTCGATGATAAAATAGTGCTAGGTGAGGCATTTAGCCAAGTTTGATTTCCCCTCGTTTTTTTGCAATTTTAAAAATTAAAACCCTTTTGCATGCTGTATTACCTCTTTGAATACTTAGATAAGACCTTGAATATTCCAGGCGCCGGTGTATTTCAATACATCACTTTCCGCGCTTTTGCTGCGATTATTACGTCTTTGGGAATTGCGGCGATTTGGGGTAAGTCGGTGATTTATCGCCTGCAACGTTTGCAAATTGGCGAGGAAATTCGCGATTTAGGTTTAGAGGGCCAAATGGCTAAAAAAGGCACTCCTACCATGGGAGGCTTCATTATTTTATTGTCTCTGTTAATTCCTACACTACTTTTTTCTAAAATCACGAATGTCTATATCGTGCTTTTGGTTACCTCTGCCATTTGGTTAGGGGCGGTCGGATTTGCAGATGACTACATTAAAGTTTTCAAGAAGAACAAGGAAGGTTTATCCGGAAAGTTTAAGGTGATAGGCCAAATCGGTTTAGGCATCATCGTGGGTTTAACGATGTATTTTAACCAACATATAAAGGTGCGCGAATTTGCCACTGATGGCACCTTTGTGGATCACAAATCTTTGTTGACAACGGTTCCTTTTATGAAGGATAACCAGTTCGATTACAACATGTTACTGCCGAGCTTTGTCCCGGATGAATACGTTTGGATTGTCTATGTATTGGTGGTGATTTTCATCATTACGGCCGTTTCGAATGGGGCAAATATCACAGACGGTATCGATGGATTAGCGGCAGGAACATCGGTGATTATCGGTATTGCCTTGGCTATTTTAGCCTATGTTTCGGGTAATAAAGTCATTTCTCAATACCTAAACGTGATGTTCATCCCGAATTCAGGAGAGCTCGCCGTCTTTTGCGCGGCTTTCGTAGGGGCGTGTATCGGATTCCTTTGGTATAATGCGTATCCTGCCCAAGTTTTCATGGGAGATACCGGAAGCTTGATGTTAGGTGGAGTTATTGCCACGCTAGCGATTGTTATCCGTAAAGAGATGTTGATTCCTGTTTTGTGCGGGATTTTCTTGATCGAGAATTTATCGGTCATCATTCAGGTGGCCTATTTTAAATATACGAAACGTAAATATGGGGAGGGACGTCGCGTCTTTTTGATGTCGCCGCTTCACCACCATTTCCAAAAGAAAAATTACCATGAATCGAAGATCGTTATTCGCTTCTTGATTGTGGGAATCATCTTAGCCGTTTTATCATTAGTCACTTTAAAATTGCGTTAATCGCAAAGCCCGCTTTGAGTCAAATTACCTTATTCCCGCGTAGTACGTCTTTTTCTGAAATTATCCCGTTGCCGGCATCTAAGTCGGAAAGTAACCGAGCTTTGGTCATTAATGCCTTAGCTAAGGGGACCTTGGACAATCTTTCAAATTTAGCGGAGGCCCGCGATACCCAAACCATGATACGCTTGTTATCTGAGAATGGACCGGAAGCGGATGTGTTAGATGCGGGAACGACGATGCGTTTTTTGACGGCCTATTATGCCGTGACGGGTGCCGTCAAGAAGATGAACGGTACGCCGCGCATGTGCGAACGCCCGATTGGGATTTTGGTTGATGCTTTGCGCGCCTTGGGTGCAGATATCACGTATTTGAACAAGGAAGGCTATCCTCCTATGCAATTGAACGGTTTTGCTTTTCAAGGAAACCGCGAGATTTCTATTCGAGGGGACGTCAGTTCACAATTTATTTCGGCCATTTTAATGGTGGCTCCC
>JBMSJH010000007.1:0-20886 GCA_049418705.1 Aquirufa sp. | reverse complement strand
TAGAATTCAGAATATAAAAAGCAGTTTTCAAAAATAGTTTGACCCTGATTCGGTATCGCGCGGAATAAAGGATTAAATCCAAACCAGATGATTTTTCCTTTATCCACTTCTTTCACTCCTAATAGGAGTGAATTAGCTAAATGAGATTTCTTATTAGCCCCAACAAAACCCATGATATTCGGCTTTGAACCGGTTTTAAGCACTGGAGTGAAATCTTTAGGAAGCTTCACAAAATCACTTATTTGATTTAGGATATACATCGATGATTCATTAATTCTAAAGGCCAAAGGATGTGTCTTTTCCACTTCCACTTGCAATAAATTACCTGATGTTGTGTTAGATAATTCCGCACGCTCGCGCATCGCATAAGTAGAGGTATGACGCGCCGTATCCTCTTTTACCACTAAATCTTTATCCTCTAAAATCTTCCGCGCCCCTTCAAACAAAATCAATTTACCTCCTTTTTTCACCCAATCTTGTAAAAGAATTGAATTCGTATTAGATAGTGGAGAATGCTTACCATCTGGAATAATGATATGCGTGTAGTTAAACAAATTAGAACGGAACAATTGCGTTGATGGAATAAAGGATGGCTTAAAACCATATTTCTGAGTTAGAAAATAGGCTAATTCTCCTTGTTGGTTTACATCGTTTGCTGGGTCTACGACCACGGCAATTTTAGGCACGAATACGGATTTATAGTGGGTGGATCCGAGGTCATAACCCGTTTTAGAACGATAGGAATCTAATGACTGATAACCTCCACCAGTTTTTCGTAAAAAGGATAATCGATTAGCGTTATTCTCTTTAGAAAAAGAAATAGCTAAATCACCTGTCTGAACATCTGAAAAGGATACTAATGCACCCGCTTTCACCGCTTCGTTAATAACGGTCTGTGTATATTTGAAATTAGTTGGTCTGTAGATGTAAACTAAATGATTAGTTGTATCAGTAAAAGATATTATTTCAGAATCAACTTTAATCTCATTAAAGACATTTTCATTAATACCATACGCTTTCAATCCATTCAATTGGAATAAATTCCAAGCGGTAATATCATAAGTTAGCGAATCTTCTAAAGCGATTGTAGGATCCAATAGTGCTTGAACCAAAGGAGCAGATGTCTGTTTTGCTGGAATGAGTAATCCCCTTGATTTAACGGCTAAGGTCACTTGTTTCATGGATGAATAATCATAAGCCTGAATTGTTTTAGATAAACTCATATCTTCATTGTATGTGATATTATTTTTATCTAATAATTTCATGAATTCTTGTGCTTTCTCCATTTCCTTTTCAGGTACAAAATAATAGGCAAATTGATTCGACGGATTCGTTCTTGACTTATCGTGCACGCCATAAAAAGAATCTTTCAACGCATAAGCATTCGATAGTGACCATTCAACTAAGTTTAAAGCCAAAGCGGAGTGATGCTTTACGCGTTCTACGAGAGAAATTGTGTCGCCGTCACTTTTGGCTGAAATCAATCCTCCTCTAATTCCTCCTTGCTCTAATGTCATTCCAAGTGCTCCATTAAGAACAGGGTAGGTGTCGCCATAGCCGGGATATAATAAATCATAGACTTCGGAAGTGAAATAGGGCCACTGTTTTTCATCAAAAAGTTTAGAGAATGATCGACCTACACTTTCCTGAAGATCTTTAGTCGATTTAGCGATGAAATTCAAATAAGGCTTCGCTGCTGGCGGAAAGTAGTAGGAGTGTTGAAAACTTTGTTCATGAAAATCAGCATGCATCATCGGCATCCAAGAGCGGTAAAATTTCAAACGCTGTTGCGTTTCTTTCTGTGTCTGCCAAACCCAATCGCGGTTCAAATCAAATGAAAAATGATTATATCGTCCAGAAGTAATACCCTCATAATGTTCCTGATCATTTGGATCCGGATTTCCACCAGCAATAAAGTTACGACGGTTATATTGGGTTACATAGGCATCACGGCCATCTGGATTAATGCACGGATCAATTAAAATAACGTACGAAATTGATTTGTTGGGATTTGAAATCAAGGCATATAGGGTATTTAATGCCGCCTCGCTTCCCGCGGCTTCGTTACCGTGAACATTAAACGATAAGTTGATAATCACCGGAAGGGTAGGATCAGCTGCTTCTCCGGCGATCCGCTTTTGATGATTTTTTTGCACTTGCTCTAATGTAAGACCCGAAGGTAAATTTGCAATGACCATTTGGCCTTGCTCACGTCCCTCGCTAGTATAGCCATATACCTGCCATTGAGCTAATCCATTGCTTTGTGAAGCTAAATAACGGCTATAAGCTACAATCTGATGGTGGTAAGTAAATTTGGATCCTATCGGATAACCAAGGAATTCAGAAGGTGTCTTAATTTGAGCTGAAAGACTAATTGAAACTAATAACAAGAGGGAGGCAATGATTTTTTTCATGCTGTTAATTTGGTTTGGAATAAAATTAAATAAAAGGCGGTAAATTCAGCAGTCTTTTGACTTTTATATAAAATAAATACACATGGCATTACCTCTAAACGACAACAAAACAAGCTTAAAGAATTCAGAATCGACGTCTTATACGATTCCGTTAATTTTAGTTACTAGTTTATTTTTTCTTTGGGGACTCGCTAATAGCTTGAATGGCTCCTTAGTTAAGCAATTCCAGACTGCATTAGATTTACAACGTTGGCAGGCCAATATCGTAGAGACAGCCTTCTATTTCGGCTATTTTGCGATGGCATTACCTGCTGGCTATGTCATGAAAAAGATGGGATATAAAGCAGGAATTTTAATGGGATTAGTCTTGTATGCGGCAGGCTCCTTTTTATTTTATCCAGCTGCCGAAGTGCGTGTTTATGGTTTTTTCCTAGCGGCACTTTTCCTAATCGCCTCTGGTATTGCCTTTCTTGAAACAGCTGCCAATCTGTATGTAACTGTTCTTGGAGATCCAGAAAAAGGGGATTTTCGTTTAAATTTAGCACAATCATTTAATGGGATGAGTATCATACTTGGGCCCATCATTGGCGGACTATTTATCTTCTCAGATAAAGAATATTCTCGTGAAATGATTCAGGCCATGCCAGCAGCAGAAGCAGAAGCCATTCGTGTCAGTCAAGCCGCTTCTGTTCAAATGCCTTATTTGATCATTGGGATAGTGGTTTCTCTTGTCGCTTTGTTATTTGTATTTACCAAAATGCCGGAATTACAATCTTCAGAAGAATCAAAATCTAAGATTACGATCGGTAGCTTATTGAAACGTAAACATCTTGTTTTAGGTATTATTGCCCAATTTCTGAACGTAGGGGCACAAGTTTCCTTATGGGGTAATTTTGTAGACTTAAAATTAGATTTAGCTAAGAATAATAATCTTTGGTTAGTAGAGAAGATCTACCAAATTAGCGATACAATGAGTCCGACGCAGATTGCTAGTTTTCATGCGTCATTTGCCTTCATCTTATTCCTATTGGGTCGTTTTCTTGGAACCTATTTAATGGGTAAAATAGCTTCGAACAAAGTACTAGGGGCCTATGCCATTGGTTCGGTGATATCTGTCATAATAGCGATGTTTGGCGGTGGATTAGCAGCTTTACTAGCTCTAATTGCGGTCTACTTTTTCCAATCCATTATGTTCCCAACCATTTTTGCCTTGTCCTGTAAAGGCTTGGGCGATGGATCAAAATTAGCTTCCTCCTTAATCATCATGTCAATTGTAGGAGGCGCATTAGTTCCACCATTAACTGCTTCTCTATTCAAAATAAGCACAGTTGCAGCATTAAGCATTCCGCTTTTGTGCTTTACCTACATCATTTATTATGCCTATAAAGGATTTGAAATTAGAGACTAATGCAACGATTTATTTTGTTTCTTGATTTACAAGATGATCCTGAATTGATTCGGGAGTATGAGAAATACCACGAGTCAATTCCGGTTGAAATTGAAAAAAGTATCCTTGATTCTGGAATTGAGTCGATGCACATATTCCGATTTGAGAATCGCCTTTGCATGGAGATTATAGCGAATGAATCATTCAGTTTTGCCAAAAAAGGCGAAATGGATACCCTTAATCCTGCGGTGCAAGCCTGGGAAACTTTAATGTCAAATTATCAAAAATTAATCCCAGGAACGCCAGAAGGCGCAAAATGGGTGCTTGCCAAAAACATATTTAGCCTAACATCATGAGTCAAACGTATTTACAAATCAACCCTACAGACAATTTATTAGTAGCCCTACAAGATCTACCAAAAGGTACCGTGATTAACCACCATGGGAATCAAATTACCTTACAAGATGATATTGCGGCTAAACACAAATTCACCACCGAGGCGATTGTTAAGGATGGAAAAGCGACCATGTATGGTGTTTTAGTAGGTCTCGCAAGTCAAGATATCCCTAAAGGTGGATTGATTCATACGTTTAATCTGCATCATGCTGCAACTGATTTTAAAGGCAAACAAGGGGAATATCATTGGACAGCACCTGATGTTTCCAAGTTCCAAAACCGTACGTTTAATGGCTACCACAGAGCTGATGGTCAAGTAGGTACACAGAACTATTGGTTAGTTATTCCTTTGGTATTTTGTGAAAACAGAAACATAGAATTATTAAAGAATGCCTTCCTAAATGGATTAGGCTTCCAAAAACTAGATCCATTCACTCAGAAAGTACAACAATTAGGAGCACAATTAGCCGAAGGAAAACCGCTTGAAATCGATACAGAATCAACGACGTCCGTTTTAGTTCATAAATCAGCTCAATTCCCTAATGTAGATGGTATCAAATTCTTAACACATGAAAGTGGCTGCGGGGAGAACAAAGATGATTCTCTAAACTTGTGTGCTTTATTAGCAGGCTATTGCTTAAACCCGAACGTGGGTGGTATCACTGTGCTAAGCCTTGGATGCCAACACTCTCAAATCGAAGTATTTAAAGAGAAATTAAAGGAGAAAGATCCGAACTTCTCTAAACCACTTTACATTTTTGAGCAACAACAAGATAATGGAAGTGGGGTTGAAAATATGTTGAATGAAGTAATTCTTCAAACATTCAAAGGTCTAGTTGAAATCAATAAACAAACACGTAAACCAGCCCCATTATCAGCTTTACGCGTAGGTGTTAAATGCGGTGGTTCAGATGGATTCTCTGGTATATCAGCTAATCCAGCCATCGGACATACCGCAGATTTAGTGGTAGGATTAGGTGGAACAGTAATGATTGCTGAATTTCCAGAACTTTGTGGGGTTGAGCAAGAATTACAAAACAGAGCAGTTACGAAAGAAATCGCAGATAATTTCGGTTTCTTGATGCGCGAATATGCACGCAGAGCTGCCTTGGTAGGTGCTGGATTTGACATGAATCCTTCCCCAGGAAATATTAAAGATGGCTTAATCACGGACGCCATTAAATCAGCAGGAGCCGCTAAGAAGGCTGGTTCTTCGCCTATTGAAGATGTGTTAGGTTATGGACAATATGTAACTAAAAAGGGTTTAAACCTCGTTTGTACACCGGGAAATGATGTTCTTGCTACCACCGGAATGGCGGGTGCTGGAGCTACCATTCAATTATTTACGACCGGCTTAGGAACTCCAACCGGAAATCCAATCAGTCCAATGGTCAAGTTATCAACTAACACGAAGCTAGCTGAAAAGCTTCCTGAAATTATTGATATTAACTGTGGACCTATCATCTCTGGAGAGAAAACGGTAGAACAGATGGGAGAGGAAGTTTTAGAATACATTATTCAATTAGCCTCTGGAGAAATTAATACGAAAGCTATGGATCTAGGACAGGATGATTTTATGTTCTGGAGAAGAGGGGTATCTTTATAAATGGTGAATGGTAAATGGTGAATGGTAAATGGTAAATGTTAAATTATAGATTATAGATTAGAGAGTATAGAGTAGAGATAAAAATCGTACTGACTACTGAATACCGATTACTGACTACCGACTACTCTCCACTGATTACCGACTACTGTTTACTGACCACTGTCCACTGACAACTGATAACTATGTTCAAACTAACCCACAAAAAAGTCGTCATCACCGGCGGATGCTCCGGCATCGGAAAATCGATTGCGCTCACCTTTTTAGCACAAGGCGCGGAAGTACATGTGATTGACTTGAAAGCTCCTGCAGAACCCTTACCAGCTGATATTAGCTTGCATTTAGCGGATATAACGAATATTGAATCAGTTCAGGCTATTGCTAATGAATTAGGTTCGATTGATATTTTAGTGAATAATGCAGGTATTCCGCAAATTGGTAATTTGGAGAAAACGAGTCCTTCAGATTTTCAAAACATCTTTGATGTGAATGTAAAAGGGGCATATCACTGCATGTATGCCTTTATTCCAGGCATGATTCAGCAAAAGTCAGGGGTGATTTTAAACATGGCATCGGTGGCTGCCTCGGTGGGAATACCAGATCGATTTGGCTATTCAATGACGAAAGGGGCGATAAAATCGATGACGCAATCTGTGGCGAAAGATTATATTCACCAAGGGATTCGTTGTAATTGCATTTCACCTGGTAGAGTCCATACACCATTTGTGGATGGATTTATCGCGAAAAACTACCCAGACAATCAAGCGGAGATGTTTGCCAAATTATCAGCCACTCAACCGATAGGTCGTATGGCCCAACCACAAGAAATTGCACATTTAGCTTTATATTTATGTTCCGATGAAGCCGCATTTATCACAGGTTGTGATTATCCTATTGACGGTGGATTCATTTATCTAAACAACTAAACCTATGAAAAAACAACTGATTTGCCTTTTATTGATTTTGGGAACCTCTTTAAGCTCCTTTAAGAAGGATGGACCTAAGCGTATTATTTTCTTCGGAGATTCGATCACTCAAGCAGGAGTAAATAAGACAGGGTATATTACCAAAATGACTGAAATGATAGCCGCGCAAGGTCTTTCAAATCAATATGAATTAATTGGAGCCGGAATCGGTGGAAATAAAGTCTACGATTTGTACTTACGTCACGAAGACGATGTAGTCGCAAAGAATCCTAATCTAGTAATTATCTACATTGGAATTAACGATGTTTGGCATAAGACAACATCCCGTACTGGAACAGATGCTGACAAGTTTGAGCGCTTCTACAATGCTTTAATCAAGAAGATTCAAAAAGCTAATGCTCAAGTAGTTATCTGCACACCTACCGTGATCGGAGAGAAGTTCGACAACACGAATGAAAACGATGGTGACTTAAATGCGTACAGCCAAATCATCAAAAAGATTGCAAAAGATAATTCCGTGCAATTAATTGATCTTCGCAAGGCATTCATGGATTACGAGGCAAAAAATAATATCGAAAACAAAGCGTCCGGTATTCTGACAACAGACCGAGTTCATTTGAATGAAGTAGGAAATCAATTCCTAGCTGATACGATGTGGGACGTTATTAAAAAGTTATAAAATGAAATTAGCTAGAATAGGAGCTGTAGGCCAAGAAAAACCGGCGATTTATGAAAATGGAGAATACTATGACGTATCCTCCATTTTTCCAGATTTCAATGAATCCTTTTTTGAAAGAGGGGGATTAGCTTCCATAAGTAATTTGAAGGCAACCGATTTCCCTAAAATCTCTGGAAGAGTAGGATCCTGCGTAGCAAGACCTAGCAAAATTGTCTGTGTGGGATTGAATTATGCGGATCATGCAAAGGAAACAGGTGCTGCTATCCCGACTGAACCTATTCTTTTCTTTAAAAGTACCACCGCATTATCGGGCCCAAATGATGATATCATCATTCCCAAAAACTCGACTAAGACGGATTGGGAAGTGGAATTAGCGATCGTTATTGGCAAAAAAGCGTCCTATGTTTCTGAAGCGGACGCCTATGATTATGTGGCTGGATATTGTTTACACAACGATTTATCCGAACGCGAATACCAATTAGAAAGAGGTGGAAACTGGTCAAAAGGTAAAGGATGTGATACCTTCGCGCCTTTAGGGCCATTTTTAGCGACAAAAGAGGAGATTGCTGATGTTCATCAACTATCTATGTGGTTAGACGTCAATGGGAAGCGCTTTCAAACGAGTAATACGAACCAATTGATCTTTAATGTTCCTCAAGTCGTTTCATATATCTCTCAATTTATGACACTTTTACCGGGTGATGTCATCAGTACTGGGACACCACACGGTGTGGGATTAGGATTTAATCCACCCATTTATTTACAAGCTGGAGACGTGGTAACCTTAGGATTGGAAGGTTTAGGAGAACAAAGACAAACTGCTATAGCCTATCAGGGATGATTGATTCGCATCAACATTTTTGGAATTATAACGAAGAACGAGACACCTGGATTACTCCCGAAATGTCCGTTCTCAGAAAGGATTATTATCCATCCTACAGCGAAGGTCTCTTTAGAGAGAATGGATTTACAGGTTGCGTAGCCGTTCAAGCAGACTCATCTGAGGAAGAAACCTTATTTCTTTTAGCCCTAGCTGAACAAAATGAATTCATTCAAGGTGTAGTGGGATGGGTGGATCTCCAAAGTTCAAACATTGAAGATCGCTTAGCCTATTTCTCCCAATTCGAGGCAATAAAAGGCTTTCGGCACATCGTTCAAGGAGAAAAAGATCCCTCATTTCTAGCACGTAAAGAATTCATTAGAGGAGTAAAGGCATTAGCTAGCTTTGACTTGAGCTATGATTTATTAATCTATCCTCATCAGATCGAATCAGCTATTTCCTTTTGCCAAACTTGCCATGACCAAAGAATCGTATTAGATCATTTAGCGAAAGCTCCCCTTAAATCTGGTGATATCTCAGCCTGGAAAAACCAGATATCTGAATTTAAAGATTTAGATCACGTTTCTGCCAAACTATCGGGAATAGTTACTGAGGCTAACGATCAAAACTGGACTACAGATCAGGTAAATGAGATAATTGATGTGGCCTTAGCTGTTTTTGGCCCTTCTAGATTACTGATCGGCAGTGATTATCCCGTTGTTTTACTAAATTCAACTATAGAACGCTGGGTGAATACATTCAAAAGCCAATTAGCTGGTTTAAGCGCCTCTGAGCAATCAAAAATTTACGAAGGCAACGCCATCGAATTTTATCAATTAGAAACACTATGAATCTAGGATTAAGAGAAAAAGTCATTGTAGTAACGGGTGGCGCTAAAGGAATTGGACAAGGAATTTCTGAGTCATTAGCTTTAGAATCTGCGATGGTGGCTATTGTGGGAAGAAATGAAGCTGATAATCAGTTGTGCATCGAAAAGATACAGGCGACTGGCGGACAGGCATTTTCTTTTGTGGCTGATTTGAGTAATCCATCAGAATGTGCAGAGGTAGTAGAAAAAATTGCTACGATGTTTGGTAAAATTGATGGGCTTGTGAATAATGCAGGTCTTAATGATGGAGTGGGTTTAGAATCAGGCAATTATGAAAAATTCATTCAATCCATCAACGCGAACCTGACACATTATTATTTAATGGCTCAGGCTTGTTTGCCTTATTTAAAAAAGAGCAAAGGAGCGATAGTAAATATAGGATCAAAAACTGCTGAAACAGGTCAAGGAAATACGTCTGGCTATGCCGCATCCAATGGGGGTAGAAATGCCTTGACAAGAGAATGGGCTTTAGAATTGAGAAATTTCGGGATTCGTGTTAATTCCGTTATCGTAGCGGAATGCTTTACTCCGATGTACGAGAAATGGATTCAAACATTGGATAATCCGACGGAGAAATTAGCTAGCATAACCAATAACATTCCTTTAGGCAAACGCATGACCACAAAAGAGGAGATAGGGGATATGGTCACATTTCTAATGTCACCTAAATCCAGTCATACCACCGGACAAATTATCCACGTGGATGGAGGGTATGTTCATTTAGACCGTGCAGTTTTATGATCAATTTAGATGTTTTTGAGAGCCCAGGCCTGCTCGTTTATCCAGATCGAGTAAAGCGAAATATTGCCAAAGCCATCGAAATGGTAGACGGTAACCCGTCTCGATTACGTCCACACATAAAAACGCACAAAACAAAAGAGGTAAACGACCTACTTTTGGAATTAGGAATCACAAAATTCAAGTGCGCCACCATAGCAGAGGCAGAACTTTTAGCCCTATCTAATGCACCAGATGTATTACTATCGATGCAATTAATTGGGCCCAATATTTCTCGCTTTCAGCAATTAAAGGAGGCATATCCTTCAACTAGATTCTCCTCCATTATTGATGATATACAAGCTGCTGAAGCATTGAATGAGGCATTTGAAGGAAATAATACAGGAGTCTATATCGATTTAAATATGGGAATGAATCGAACCGGTATTCGTCCAGAAAAGGCTTTCGATTTAATTCAACAACTACAAAAATTACCCCATGTAAGCTTTAGAGGTTTACATGCCTACGACGGACATATCCGTGATAAAGAGTATCAAGATCGTGAAAAGCATGTCAACTCCGATTTTGTTTCTTTCTATCAGTTAATAGAGCAATTAGACACAAAAGATTTAGAACTAGTGGTATCTGGAACTCCTAGTTTTTTAGTGCACCATAAGAATCCATTGTTTACTTGTAGCCCAGGTACTTTTGTTTTCTTTGATGCGGGATATGCAGCCCTATTTCCGGAAAACACCTTCGAGTTTGGAGTGGAAATCATTTCCAGAATTATTTCAAAACCCACAGAAACAACCATCTGCCTTGATTTAGGGCATAAATCCGTGGCTGCAGAAAATCCAATCGATAACCGAGTAAGATTTATTGACAGACCTAATTGGGTTTTGAAATCACAAAGTGAGGAGCATGGTATCGTAGAGGTAGGAGATAGTTCTACCTATCAGATTGGTGAAATCGTCACCATGGTTCCCTATCACATTTGCCCAACAGTAAATTTACACTCGCATCTACAGGTAATCGATGGAGGTCTTTGGGAAGTAAAAGCTAGAAACAGACGACTATGTTATTAATCGACGCTCATTTAGATCTAAGTATGAATGCACTCGAATGGAATCGAGATTTGCGCTCAAGCATACAAGAAATCAATAAGCGAGAAAAAGGATTAACCGATAAACCAGATCGAGGGAATGCCACAGTTAGTCTCGAAGAATTACGCAAAGGAAACATCGGGTTAGTAGTAGCAACTCAAATCGCCCGTTATGTTGCACCTGGCTCTAGTTTACCTGGTTGGAATAGTCCAGAGCAAGCATGGGCTCAGACTCAAGGCCAATTAGCCTATTATAAGACTTTAGAGCGTTCCGGTGATTTACGGCCTATCCGAAATCAATCCGAATTAAAGGATCACCTCATCCAATGGGAGGAGTCCAAACAGGCTATCGGCTATATTTTAAGCTTAGAAGGAGCGGACTCAATCGTCTCTTTAGAATACCTAGAATTGGCTTATGCCTATGGATTACGTGCTTTAGGCCCCGCTCATTATGGGCCAGGACGTTATGCACAAGGAACTAATGCCACTGGAGGAATGGGAATAGCTGGCAAAGATTTGTTGCGCAAAATGATGGAATTGAATATCATTTTAGATGCAACACATTTATGCGATGATAGCTTTTGGGAGGCGATGGAAAATCACCAGGGGCCTGTTTGGGCGAGTCATCAGAATTGCCGTGCCTTAGTGGATCATAATCGTCAATTTTCCGATGAACAATTAAAGGAGATTCTTAGCAGAGGTGCTGTCATCGGAATGCCTATGGATGCATGGATGATGGTACCGGGATGGGTGAGAGGTGAATCTACTCCACAAAATAAAAATGTGACGCTGGATACACTCATCGATCATATGGTCCACGTTTGCAGTTTAGCTGGAAATACGAACCAAGTGGGATTAGGAACGGATTTAGATGGAGGATTTGGTCGAGAACAATGTCCTGCAGATATTGAAACCATCGCTGATCTTCAAAAATTGCCTGATTTACTTTTAAAACGAAGTTTCTCGAACGAAGATATCGTCAAATTCTGCCATCAAAACTGGCTTAATTTCCTAGATAATGCCTGGTCTTAAGACTGAGGAGGAGGGCTAATACTCGTCCAGCCACCATCGACGACTAGGGTCTGACCAGTAATGTGTTTGGCCTTATCACTTAAAAAGAAACAAACCGCTTCTGCGATATCTTGTACATCCGCCGGTTTGCCTAGAGGCGTCAATCGACTCCATTCTTTCAAATAATTCGCATCCTTCTCCGTCCGCTCCGTCATTGTAGCACCAGGTGAAACCGCGTTAATGCGAATCTGAACAGGGGATAGGTCGATCACTAAATTCTGAACTAATTGATTTAAAGCAGCTTTTGTCATGCCATAGGCCGCTAAATCCGGATGTGCCTGGTGTCCTGTAACAGAGGAAGTCACCACAATAGAACCCGCATTTCCAGATATACGAATCGACTTCGCAACCGCTTGAATTAAGAAAAAAGTACCCTGAATGTTTAAATCAAGCAATGATTTCATTGATTCAGGACTGTAATCCCAAAAATTCCCAAATGTCGTTACCCCCGCATTACACACACAACCCGCTAAATCGCCAGGAAGCGTTTCTGCATAGGCTACTAGTTCTTGAATAAAGGCTGGAGAACTAACATCCCCAGCCTTTACATAGCTACCTTTTAATAATGAAGCATCGATATCATTGACAAGTACGACATGTCCTTCAGCCGTCAACTGCTGGGCAATCTGATGACCTATACCTTGTCCCGCACCTGTAACGATATACTTTTTCATCTTAGTGAGAATCGCGTGTTACAACAGATCCTGATCCACCTTTCAAGAAATCAAAATCAGCTCCTTGATCGGCTTGCTCCACATGGTCAATAAATAATCCGACATATCCACGAATCGTTTTAGGCTTTTCAAAAGGATGAGCGACTTTACGAGCAGATAATTCCTCTTCTGATACTTCCCAATTAATCGTGCGATTCTCCACATCCAGAGCGATATAATCTCCATTTTGAACCCAATTCAATGGCCCACCTGCGGCAGACTCAGGAGAAACGTGCAAAATAACGGTACCAAAACCAGTTCCACTCATTCGGCCATCCGAAATACGCACCATATCCTTCACGCCCTTCTGTAAGAGTTTTTTAGGAATACCCATATTTCCTACTTCGGCCATACCAGGGTAGCCTTTCGGTCCTACATTCTTTAATACCATCACTGAATTCTCATCCACCTCTAGCTCTTCAGAATCAATGCGAGCGTGGTAATCTTCAATATTTTCAAATACCACGGCTTTTCCCCGATGCTTAAACAATTCCTTCGATGCAGCAGAGGGTTTTAAAACTGCTCCATTAGGAGCTAAATTACCGCGAACAACGGCAATACCAGAATCAGGCTTAAAGGGAGCATCAAACGTTGAAATGATAGATGATTCATAAATAGGCGTATTATCGATGTTTTCACCGACTGTTTTACCATTTACTGTCACAATTGAGGTATGAAGATGTTCCTTCATTTGATTCATCAAGGCTGGTAGTCCTCCGGCATAGTATAAATCTTCCATGAAATGCTCTCCAGATGGCTGAATGTTCGCTAACAAAGGAATGTTACGAGAGAACTCATCGAAATCATCTAATTTCAAATCAACACCTAAACGACCCGCGATAGCTGTTAAGTGAATCACAAAATTCGTAGAACCACCTGTTGCAGCATTAACACGAATTGCATTTTCAAAGGCAGGACGCGTTAATACTTTGGACATCTTCAAATCCTCATTCACCATCTCCACTATTCGACGTCCAGAATGCTGTGCTAATACTTTTCTACGTACGTCAGCCGCTGGAATCGCCGCATTTTGAGGTAAACTCAAACCAAGAGCTTCCACCATCGTTGCCATCGTAGAGGCCGTTCCCATCACGGCACAGTGGCCTGGGGTTCTAGCCATACAAGCTTCCGCTTCTATAAATTCTTTCTGAGTTAGCTCACCTAGCTTATAAGCTTCAGCAAAACGCCAAACATCCGAAGTACCAATTTCTTTTCCTTTGAACTTACCCTTCATCATCGGACCACCCGATATAACCAAAGTAGGTAAATCCACACTGCACGCACCCATCACAAGAGAAGGAGTCGTTTTATCGCAACCACACATTAAAACCACCCCATCAATCGGATTTGCACGAATAGATTCCTCCACATCCATACTCGCTAAATTGCGGTATAACATGGCAGTGGGTTTAATTAAGGTTTCACCCAAAGACATCACAGGAAATTCCACCGGAAATCCACCCGCTTCGATAATTCCTTTCTTCACAAACTCCGCTAATTCCCTGAAATGAGCATTACATGGAGTTAATTCCGACCAGGTATTACAGATACCAATCACCGGTTTGCCTTGGAAATAATCGTCTGGAATACCTTGATTTTTCATCCAAGCACGGTAGATGAAGCCATCTTTACCCGTCTTGCCAAACCACTGCTGCGAACGCAATTGAACTTTACTCATCTTGTTTTTTATCTAGGTCTAAAGTTTTAGTGAGGACAAAACTTCCATCCACACCATATTTATAATAACAATTTCGAACCCCACTGGAAATATCAGCGTAAGGATCATTTTCATAGTCAAAAGAATGTACGATAGCAGCTTTTTCTAGAAACAAACTATCTCCACCAGCATAACCTAATTGTTGCCTTCCCATGATACCCGGAAAACGAACAGTATTTAATTTACCAGCTTTGTATTCAAAAGCGAAAACTCGGTATTTTTTACCCTCAAATCCAGCTACCCAAAATTCAGGTAATCCATTACCATTCAAATCGGTAGCTAAGACAGTCTGTGATTTAAATCCTTGAATTGATTTATCCATAATCAATACATGGCTTTTTTCCACCTGCAAATGGCCATTATCCACCGAAATAGTATAATCCTCGAAAGCTGAACTCGTCAAACTAGATAGGGGCTTAGATGTCGTATCATCCACTGCAATTAAGGCTAAAGAATCCCCATAGGCCTTCACAACATCGATATCAACTACTTCTGTTTTTTCTGGCTGATCATCTAATTCTGAAATATAGACAAATATGTAGGCCAAAAAGCCCAACAAAATGACAAACAGAAAAAACTTCAACAGTTTAGCCATTGGTAATGGATTTCATGCGATTAATTGCTTTTTCAAGAACAGAGCGAGGACAAGCAAAATTTAAGCGAACAAAATTGCGTCCCTTAAACTGTTCTCCACGAAGAACATGGAGTCCGGCATTCCAGCATTTCTTTTGGAAATCACCTAAAATAGCCTCATCGTATTCAATCCAAGCTAGATAAGTAGCCTCTAAAGGCTGCATAGCTAAACCAGGAGTAGATTGCACAAAATCATATAACAAGTCGTGATTCGCCTGTAAATAGGGTAGAAGCTGATTTAACCAAGATTCACCAGAGGCATAAGTGGCTAGCATCACCTCAATGCTATGTCTCGAAAGCATGGAAAAAAAGCCATTGGAGGCCTTTATGAATTTATCTCGCAGTGCTGCATCGGGAATAACAGCCACCGCGCCACCTAATCCTGCCGTATTAAACGACTTAGAAGTAGCAAAAAAACTGATAATCGGCTGCTGCTCAAAACGCCCAATCGAAATGTGTTCAGATGCAGCTCTTAATCGCAAATCAGCATGAATCTCATCTGAAACGATAGTCACGTGATATTTAGCGCATAATTCAACGATGCGTTTAATTTCTGATTCGCTAAACACGGAGCCCCCTGGATTGTGTGGATTGCATAATAAAAAGACCTTAGGTCCCTTTTGCAAACCTCTCTCAAAATCTTCAAAATCGTAGGTCCAGCGATCGCCGTCTTTTATCATTTCAAAGGTAATTAACGGACAATTCACCCATCCTGCGACTAAATGAAAGGGGTGGTACACAGGTACAGCCGTAATGATTCCTGCTTTCTCATTTGTTAATGCAGCACAAGCCGCCGTAATCCCAGGGACAATTCCAGGAATCCAAACTTGTGAATCAAGAGAGGTAGACCACTTATAATCGCGTGCAATCTTGGATTGTGCGGCCTCTTTAAGTGCTTCAGGAACAATCGAATAACCTAAAATTCCATGGGAAGTAATCTGATCAATAGCAGCTAAAATCTCATCCGCTACTACGAAATCCATATCTGCCACCGGCATAGGTAGCATATCTGAGTTAGCTGGATAAGTTACGTTATCCCATTTGAAGGAGTGGGTATGGTGGCGATCAATAACCTGATCAAAATTGTACACTTTATGGCTCATATTCCGGTCTAAAGACATTAAATCCTATCATACTAGGATGATTCTTTAAATATACGGAAATTGATTCAACTGATTGACACACTTTACGGCGATCTTGAGAAGCATGTACGAGATAAAATTGCCCACCCATTTCGCGAACAAATCCTACATGCTGATAATCAAGGTCTTTCCTTTTAGAAACAAAGGCAATTAGATCACCCGTACGCACAAAAGAACTTACAGCAGCAAATTGAGCACTCGGAACATAGGTTATAGGACCTAATGATGCTTCTGCTGCCTTGATAGAATCTACCACGATCACGTATTTTTTAGGGGCCAAATAATGAGATAAAAACTCCACCTTCTTAACGGCCAACTTTAAATACTTGGAAGGAATCACTTGTTTAAAAAGGCCTTTGTCTTCCATTTGATTTAGCGTAGCACTTAAATAGTGGTTTCTATTTTCGAAGGAGATGGGCGTTTTTCGATACCGAATTTGGGTTAATTCCTGAAGAAAAAGACTGTCTACACCTTTGGAACGATACAAACTCCAAATGTTTTCTATGAAAGTAACACAATCAAAACCAGAGAAATCCACGACAAACTTCTCCGGATTCTCTTTCGATAAAGCGTGAGAAGCGTAGGGTAAACCAGTGAATTGAGTAGCAATTAATAAAGGATCTTTTTGTAAACGGGCTTCTTTAATTTTATCCTTTAGAGGCCCAGGAATAACCTGCGAAAAACCTGCAAATGAGAATAAAAGAAAGAAAATGATCTTCATTAGGCCTTCTCTTTAATCCAAAGCACACTGACAGATCCAGCGATAAAGAAAAATCCAGCTACCACAATCGCATAAATAGCGTTACCGCCATAAACGTGCTTCACTAAAGACCCGCCTATAATACCACTGACGATTTGAGGTAGTGTGATGAAGAAGTTGAAAATTCCCATATACACGCCCATTTTGGACATCGGAATAGAACCTGCTAAAATCGCATAAGGCATAGCTAAAATGGAAGCCCAAGCCATACCTACACCCACCATGCTCAAAATCAATAGCTGTGGATCAGAAATAAAGTAGATAGAAATCAAACCAATACCACCCGCAGTTAAAGAAACAGCATGTGTCGCTTTGTTCCCGATAGCATTCGCTATGCGAGGCAAAAAGATGGCATATATAGCAGATACACCACTGTATACCCCAAAAATGATTCCTACCCAGTTCGCTGCGTTTTGGAATTCTGGAGAACTATGGTCATCCATTGGTAAGCCATACACGTGATGCGCAATAGCAGGAGTGGAGAATACCCACATCGAGAACAAGGCAAACCACGAAAAGAATTGAACCACACCTAATTGACGCATAGTAAACGGCATTTCCTTGATATAACGGAAAACAGACCAAATCGTATCAGTCGAACCTTCTTCTTGGAAGCCCATCGCCTCGCGTTCAGCGGGAGAATATTCTTTAGTGGTCGCAATGGTCCATACAATAGCAGAAATAAAGACAACAGCTCCTACGTAGAAACTATATAACACGTTATCCGGGATTTGACCTTCTGCTGCTACTTTCGAGATTCCAAACCAATTACCAAACATATAAGGTAACCACGAACCCACGACAGCACCAATTCCAATTAAAAAGGTCTGAATAGAAAAGCCTAAGGTATTTTGCTCTTCGGGTAAATTATCTGCCACTAAAGCTCTAAATGGCTCCATCGCCACATTAAAAGAAGCGTCCATCATCATCAAAATACCAGCTCCCACAATCATGGGAGGGATAAAATTCGCTAATGCACCGGCATGAGGAAAAAAGAATAAGGCCGTGGCAGCTAGAATAGCCCCCGTTAAGAAGAAAGGTTTACGACGACCTAAGCCATTCCAAGTACGATCGGAATAGAAACCAATGATGGGCTGAATAAGCATCCCTGTCAATGGAGCGGCTAACCAAAACCACGATAATTGCTCCACATCCGCACCAAAATTCTGCAAAACACGAGAGGCGTTTCCATTTTGTAGCGCAAAGCCAAATTGAATTCCTAGGAATCCAACACTCATATTGAAGATTTGGCCAATACTTAAACGAGGTTTAGTAAAATTTTTCATAAGGTTTATAGCGTAATTATTAGGGCTGAATTAGCCGGTATTTGAATGTGATTGCCTTCCACTTTCACAGCAGAACTAGCAGGAGGTAAAAATGCTTTCTCTTCCTTCCATTGAACAGATTTAACACCCATCATTTCAAGGGCCAAATTCGGAATTTCCACCGAAAAAGAATGATCAACTGAATCAAAATTACAGATGATTAAATTTCGGTCTTTCTCTGTGTATCGTAAATAGGAGTACACTTTATCTTTAGGATACCCTGCATTTTGGGCATATTGTAAATCGAAGAATTTACCTAATTGAATCACACAACTTGAATTAACCCAGGCTAACAAATCCGTGTAGAAAGAATCAATCACCTTTTCATCAGCCGTCAATTTTCCCCCATCAAACTTGCCGCCATTCACCCAACGCTGATGTGTATCCACACGATAGAAATCGAACATCGTTGTGCGATCATCCGCTTCATTAAACCCTTCAATTTCCTGCGCTTTCTCACCAAACTCTTGACCGAAATAAATCATCAATGGACCATCGTGCATACTAGCGGTTAAAACCATACCAGGGATAGTTGACCAGAAATTATTCGCAGCAAAAGCAGGTGTATTCAAACGCGTCTCATCGTGGTTCTCCAAGAAACGAAGCATATGGTTTGCAAAATCACCTGATTCGTTTTGCCAAACGCGCGTAATATCAGCTGTGGTAGCACCCGGCTTCTTCTCCATAATATGGCGAATACCATCATACAAACCCACTTTATCATAGAGATAATCAAAACCACCTTTGAAAATATAATTACGGTATTCCGCCGGATTGTAAATCTCCGCAATAAAAACGGCCTCAGGATTAATGGCCTTTACTTTGGGTATAGCATAAGCCCAAAACTCTACTGGAACCATCTCCGCCATATCACAACGGAAACCATCCACCCCTTTGTTTGTCCAATAAAGCAACACGTCCGTCATCTTCAACCACGTATCAGGAATCGGATCAAAATGTGTTTGATTTCCGTGTTGTAAATCAACTCCATAATTCAACTTCACTGTTTCAAACCAATCATGTATGGATGGTTGTGCAGAGAATACATTATTACCACTCACTTTGGCTGGAATTTCGATATAAGGTACCGTCACTGGAACCGGCGGATTCACACCCGTTGGAACCGTAAATTGCGTACCTGGCAAATAATAAAAATTATTATTTGGTGAGAAGGAGAGGTTTTTGTTATCGTTTTGGCCAAAATCAACTACTCCAGCCGGCTTCATATCTGAATGATAAGCTCTCGCTAAGTGATTAGGCACGAAATCCAAGACTAATTTTAAATCAGCTTTATGCACGCGATCTAACATGGCAGTGAATTCCTGCATACGCTCAGAAGGTTTATCCGCTAAAAACGGATTCACATCATAATAATCCTTAATAGCGAAAGGGGAGCCTGCACGACCTTTAACCACTTGGGGATGATCCAATGGAGAACCATAGGCAGTCATATCCTCCATCGTCGCGTGCTCTAAAATACCCGTGGTATATAAATGCGAATAACCTTTCTTTTTCAAGGCCTTTAAACCTTTTTCAGAAATGTCCTTGAATTTAGTCACTCCATTTTCAGAGGCAGAACCATTTCTTTTAACTTGAGTTTGTTGATTTCCCCAAAGATGAAACATCATTTGGTAAACAACATGTTTATCTGATTTCGATTTGTCTTGAGCCATAAGTGGATGTAGTAAGGCGGCAGTTAACAGTAATAGATAGAATTTACGCATATTTTTCAAAATAAACTGTCTAGCACAGCAGAAAAAGGTTTTTTGGCAGATGTAAATGTAATAATTTTGTTAATCTTTAAAACAATCCCTACCTAAATATGACGTACAAAGCCTGCCTTTTTGACCTCGATGGTGTATTAGTTGACACTGCGATTTACCATTTTCAAGCATGGAAGATGTTAGGCGAAAACTTCAATTACCAATTGACTGAAGAGCAAAATGAGCAATTAAAAGGCGTATCACGTGTTGAGTCATTAAATCGTATCCTAGATTGGGCAAACTATTCTGCGTCTGCTGAGCAAAAAGAAGCCTGGTTAATCGAGAAAAATGAGAATTACCTTCAATTGATCTCTACTATGAATCCCGCTGAAATTTTGCCGGGCGTCGTGGATTTTTTAGGCCAAATAAAAGAGCTAGGGTATAAAATCGCTTTGGGTTCTGCCAGCAAAAATTCGGAAGTTATTTTGACAAAAACAGGTCTCTTACCTTGGTTTGATCTAATAATTGATGGTAATAAGGTGACTAAGAGTAAACCAGACCCTGAAGTATTCTTGAAAGGAGCTGAGGGTTTAGGTTTCCAACCTGAAGAATGCATCGTATTTGAAGATGCGCAGGCTGGGGTAGAAGCAGCAAAAAAAGGGGGAATGAAAGCAATCGGAATAGGTGATGCAGATGTTTTGAGCGAAGCAGATAAGGTGATTCCTACATTTATCGGTGTTAAAGCGACCGAATTATTAAAATTTTAAAGAAACACCATAGCACAGAAATGTCCAAAATTTACAATTTTCTATTTTTGTAGCATTGTAAATTTTACCTGAATAAACCGAATGAAGCAATACTTAAAAATAGATGAATGGAAGGTCATCGA
>JBMSJH010000006.1:0-21038 GCA_049418705.1 Aquirufa sp. | reverse complement strand
CGCGGAACCGCCGATCACGGCTGGTTGAAGACCGCCTTTAGTTTTAGCTTTGCTGGCTATTATAATCCGGCGAGAATTCATTTTGGTGCGTTGCGCGTGCTGAATGATGACTATATAGCGGCTGGGATGGGTTTTGGAAAACATCCACATGATAATATGGAGATCGTGACCATTCCGATGAAGGGTGCGGTGGCGCATGAGGATTCGATGGGGACGAATGGGATTATTAATGCAGGGGACGTGCAGATTATGTCTGCGGGGTCTGGAATTTATCACTCAGAATTCAATGCGAGCCAGACGGAGGCTTTGGAGCTTTTCCAAATTTGGGTAATGCCTAAATTGAAAAATATCACGCCGCGCTATGATCAGCGTAGCTATAATGCAGCTGATTTTAAGGGGCAATGGAAGACGGTGGTTTCGCCACTGGGAACGGACATCGATTCGCTTCAAGTAAATCAGGATACTTATTTTAATCTGACGGAATTAAACGCGGGCGAAAGTCTGAGCTATGCGTTACACGGGGCACAGCAAGGGGCTTTTGTGTTTGTGATTGAGGGTGGAATCGAAGTGGCTGGCGAAAAGCTCGGCAGACGCGACGCGATTGGAATTTCACAGACGGAAAGCATTGAGGTGCAGGCAGCGACAGCGGACACGAAGGTGTTGTTGATCGAGGTTCCGATGGTCTGGTAGATTTAACAATAGAGTAATATTCTCCTAATAAAGGGGTTATATGGATGGCCTATTTTTGGTAAACCAAATAGGTAAACATGGGCCATCCTTCTCAACCCACCTACAAAACGATCGTTATCTCTGACTTGCATTTAGGTAGCAAGGGAGCTAAAGCAGCCGAGGTAAACGAATTTTTACGTGCACATTCGTGCCATCAACTCATCTTAAACGGCGATATCATCGACGGCTGGCAGCTTAAAAAGGGCGGTAGCTGGAAGAAGAAGCACACGGCATTTTTCCGTTGCGTCTTAAAGATGATGGATAAGTGGGATACGGAGGTGATTTATTTGCGCGGGAATCATGATGATTTCCTAGAGCAAGTACTTCCCTTGAAGATTGGAAAGCAGTTTTCGATTCGCCAGGATTATATGTTGAAGAGTTTTGGCAAGAAATACTTCATCACACACGGCGATATTTTCGATAGTATTACGAGCCAAATGAAATGGCTAGCCTATTTAGGCGATATCGGCTACACGTTCTTGTTGTGGCTAAATAAATGGTATAATCAATACCGCACTTGGCAAGGAAAGCCTTACTATTCTTTATCGCAGGTGATTAAGCAAAAAGTGAAGGCGGCTGTGAATTTCATCTCGGATTTTGAGGAGAAATTAGCGGAATTAGCGAAGGCCAAAGGCGCAGATGGCATAATCTGTGGTCACATCCACAAAGCTGAGATCAAAATGATCGACGGAATTGCCTACATGAATTCAGGAGACTGGGTGGAATCATTGACAGCTTTAGTGGAAACACACCAAGGGGAATGGCAAATCATTGAATTCCCGCACTACAACTTAAAAGCAGAATTAAACGAAATTTTAGGCGAGGCAATCGCAGTAGAAGCTGTATAGAATGGGCAAATTCATATTTACCGTACAAGGTGAGGGTCGTGGGCATTTAACCCAGGCTATCTCATTTACACAAATCGCACGCGAGGCAGGTCACGAAGTGATAGGTTATGCGGTAGGTTCATTCCAAGGCCGTAAAATTCCTTCATTCTTCCTAGACTTCATCGGTGATACTCCTATTTTACAATACGAAAGTCCATCCATTATTTTTGGGAATGGGAAATCGGTGCAGCTATTTAATACAGCGGCACAGGCGTTCACGAATTTCAAGACTTTTTGGAATAGCGCGACACAACTTGAAGAATTCATTGAAGAGTTACAACCTGATGGAATTGTGAACTTTTATGAGTCCATCACGGGTCTATATAAATTGAAATCGGGTTCAAAGATCCCGACGATGTCTGTGGGTCACCAATACTTACTTTTAAATAAGAACTTCGAGAGCATCGCTGATAAGAAAATCGATCGTATTCTATTGAATATGAATACGTTGATCACCTCTATCGGCTCGAAGAAATTGCTAGGTTTATCTTTCCGTCCGATCGAAAATGACGATAAGATTGAAGTGGTTCCTCCCCTATTGCGTCAACAAGTGAAGAATATAGAGCCGAAAGCAGGGGAGCGTTGGTTAGCCTATCTAACCCACTTCCGCTTATCGGAGGATATCATGAACTGGTCGAACGCGAATCCAGAGGTGAAATTGGATTGTTTTTGGGATAATCCAGCTCGTAGAGAGACGTATCATTATTCAGACTCCTTGACTTTTCATCCGATTGATGCAGAGAATTATTTGGCCAAAATGACGGAATGCGCTGGCCTAATCTCTACCGCTGGTTTTGAGTCAGTGGCTGAAGCGATGTATTTAGGAAAGCCTGCCATGATGGTTCCGGTGCCTAACCACATCGAACAGATGATTAATGCGCATGATGGAGAACTATCTGGAGCGGGAATTGGTGCTTCGTCATTTGACCTAGGTATCTTCAATAACTACTTGCCTACACACGTTTCCGTGAAAGACCAATACCAAGAGTGGGTAGCACAATCGCAACGATTAATGGCAGGTCATTTACGTGATTTAATTGCTCAGCCGGTATATGTGGCAAACTTCCGCGAGAATCAGGGAACAGGTTTGTCGGGTATGTTAGGCCGACGCAGATTCCGCTGGTCGAGATAAAAGAAATAGGCCAGCGAAATGGCTGGCCTATCTTGACTAAAAATTCACTTGTGCTTGTAATCGAAGCATGTTCCCTGACTGCAGATTTTCTTGTAGCTTAAAGTCCTCAGCCCGTTTAGTAGCCATGGTGTACATGGCAACTAATTCAAAGTTTTTATTTGGCTGCCACTCTAATCCTATTTCCGTTTCGTCTACTCGGTAGCTTCTTGCATCTAATTCGTGCTTTTTACCCCCTTCATAATGTTGTACGCGTACAAACGGAATTAGAATTTGCTTCTTCAAATCAATCTTGTAGGAAGCAGTAATATACCCCCCGGATAATTTTTGATTTTCAATTGCATCTGTAGCTTTATTGAACTCAGGGCCGGTACCTACATTGTATTCTGCTTGAATACCAAACGGTTTAGGATACAAAACAAAGCTAGCTGCATAACGCTCATCTAGATAGGATTTATCTGCGTTTGTTTTAACTCCTGCTGTCAACTGATCAGATGCCATAACCCATTGTCCTGTATAGCCTTGAATACTCGCTTCGATGATTTGGTTTTTAATCTGTACTGGGTAGCTTAGACGACCTACAATGTGAGGAGCATCATTTAATTCTGGCTTATTAGCTGTTTGGCCATTATAAGCTCCTAATCCAAAAACACCGTAATCACCTGACCCCTTCAAGCCATCAGCTACCAAAGATGCGAATAATTTGCGAGTTGCGGCTGGAGCCCAATAGAAGAATACTCCTAAATCACGCTCATTCGAAACGGCACTATTCAAGGCGTCATTACGATCTAATGGAAGACGGTTTTGAGATGATTGCATGTTTTCAAAGCCAAATGGTACTTTACTTTGGCCTACCCTAAACCGAAATTCATTTTTAGCATCTAAACCTAAATCAAAATAAGCATCTCTTAACTGACCAAAATGTAATGATGTGGATGATGCACTGCTCGCAAAATCAGGCTGAACATAGAAATAAACACGGTCGTTAATTTGACCACTGAATATAATTCGCATTCGTCTGATAAAAAATCCGCCATTGTCACCGATACTTCTATCTCCTTGTTCAGACTTCAACTTGTCATTCGTTTCGAATAATCGATTATAACGAACCTGAGCATAGCCTCTGATGGAAAAAGAGTCATACCATTTTTTAGGTGTAGCAGCCGCAGTGCTAGTAGATTGTGCATGGGCAGATAATAGGCAAAGACATGCCATTACTCCCGTAAGGAGAAGATTTTTTTTCATGATATATTGGTGTATAAAAATTAGGGGAGCGTTATTCACACTCCCCTATCAAATGATATTTAAGCTGCAATCCAACGGAAAATAACAAACAAGCCCGCTGATAAAATGATCGTTACTGGCAAGGTTAATACCCAAGCTAATACGATGCTTTTCACGGTACCTCCTTGTAAATTTTTGATACCCTTAGAAGCTACCATCGTTCCAGCAATACCGGATGATAATACGTGGGTTGTTGAAACTGGCCATTTGTAGGCTGTTGCCAAACCGATAGTTAAAGACGCGATTAATTCAGCTGAAGCTCCTTGTGCATACGTCAAGTGGTTTTTACCAATTTTCTCCCCAATCGTAACAACGATACGCTTCCAACCTACCATCGTTCCTAAACCTAGAGATAAAGCAACCATCCACATGACCCAGGCTGGAGCGAAATCCGTAACTCCAGCGATACCTGATGAAGAGGTAGATCCGAAGCTAAAGAAAGGAGCTTTGTCGCCTTGAGTTGCTTTTTTCCACGCCTTCTTATCTCCTTCTGAAATAGCGATTGATTCACTTTCTAATAATTTCTTAGAATGCTTATTAATCGTTAATGCCGCATTACGAACATCAAATTTTTGCGTAGTTGTTAATGTCGTAGCTGTTGCGCCAGTAGCAATTATGGTATTAAGCGCAGAAGAAGACTTGATAATTTTGTGGTAGCTTTCGCGTTCCTTTTCAGACAAGGGAACCGTGTCAATTTTTGCTGTAATAGCTTGAACGGTTGTCAAACTTGTTTTCACTTGAACTAAATCAAGGTTTGTATTGACAGCAAAATAACCAGGAAGGAAGGCGATCAAGATGACCATAACAAGACCAATCCCTTTTTGGCCATCATTGCGACCATGGAAGAAAGAAACCAATGTACATGTTGTTACCAAGATGGCACGAATCCACATCGGTGGAGGTGATTTCTTCTTAGGCTCTTTAAAAATTTCTTTATTCTTAACCGTTTTCTTTAAGATGTACATTAAGATAATCGCCGCTGCAAAACCAAAAAGAGGAGATAACAATAATGCCTGTCCAATTTCGATGGCTTTGTCCCAGTTAATAGCTGAAACACCTTTATTTGAGGCTTCGGGCATCAAAGCGTGACCTACACCGATTCCAATAATAGATCCTATAAGCGTATGAGAACTAGACGCCGGAATACCAAAATACCATGTTCCTACATTCCAAAGTATTGCCGAAAGTAACAAGGCTAATGCCATTGCCATCGAATGGTACACATTGGCATCCATGAGGAGTTCGGTGGGCAATAATCCAATGATACTCATCGTAACTCCTACTCCACCAGTCAAAAGACCTAAGAAGTTCATAAAACCAGACCAAACTACGGCTTGAGTTGGCTTTAATGAGTGAGTATAAATAACGGTGGCTACTGCGTTTGCTGTGTCGTGGAATCCGTTAACGAATTCAAATGCACAGGCCGCGAAAAGACAGAAAAACAGTAGAAATACGAGTGTTGGGTCTAATCCAAACATGTTTTGAGGTTTATATTGGTGTTAATTGTTGCGCAAAAATAGTAAGTGCCCCTAAATCCAATGTTAAGGAATTGTTAACAACGTATTAACGAATCGTTAATCGGGCTCATACAATTCAATAAGGCCAATATTAAATTTTCAATTATCCCCGAAAACTTAACATCATTTAATTTTTTTTACTGAATTGTTTCTATAAGTTTAGGGTCTACCAAAAAATAAAGTCATGAGTGAGGATAATAAAAAACTAACGGAGCAAATCGCACAAAGCATTTTGCCTAAATTAAAGGGTCTTACTGAAAAGAATGCCAAGAAAGTACTTCAAGAAACGACAAAATCTGTTTCCTCCATTGTTAAAAAGTACAGCAAACTAATCGCTAAGCAGGAGAAGGACAAAGAGAGAGCGAAGCAAAAAGCGGCAAAAGACGCAAAGAAAAAAGCAGAAAAAGAGGCGAAGAAAAAGGAGAAAGAGGCAAAGAAATTAGCCAAAGCGAAATTACTTGCAACCTTAATCGCAAAAGAAAAACCTGCCACTAAAGTAGCTCCCGCAACCAAAGCTAAAGCAAAACCAAGAACTCGTACAACGAGAGCAAAAAAATAAGGTAGGATTTTCCTACCTTATTTTTTTATCCAGCTAGAGAACGAAAGAGGATAAACAATAGTGCGGATAGGAGAATTGTCACAGGTAGAGTCAATACCCAAGCTAAAACAATGCTTTTAACCGTTCCCCCTTGTAAATTCTTGATCCCTCGTTGTGCAACCATGGTACCCGCAATACCAGAGCTTAAAACGTGTGTCGTACTTACAGGCCATTTATAAGCAGTTGCTAGACCAATCGTAAGTGAAGCAATTAATTCTGCAGAAGCTCCTTGAGCATAGGTCAAGTGATCTTTGCCAATCTTCTCACCAATCGTCACTACTATTCGTTTCCAACCGATCATCGTTCCTAAACCTAAGGAAAGTGCGACCATCCACATTACCCAATTAGGAGCAAAATCTGTTACTCCTGCCATTCCGGTACTTGAGGATGCCCCAAAAGTAAAGAAAGGAGCTTTTGACCCTGCTGTTGCTTTTTTCCAAAGCGATTTGTCTTTTTCAGAAAGTGCTACTGATTCACTTTCAATCAATTTCTTGGAGAATTTATTGATAGTCAATGCCGCCTTACGAATAGCAAACTTTTGATCCGTTGATAAGGTTGCTGGATTTAAATCTTGCACCGTTATAATAGCTAAATCAGCTGATGACTTCTTGAGTTGAGCTAGCCCATCTCGTTCTTTTTCAGATAAAGGAATCGTGTCAATTTTAGCTGTGATTGTTTGGACAGTGGCTAAACTGGATTTAATCATTTGCATGTCCAGCGAAGTATTTATCGCAAAATACCCTGGTAAAAAAGCAATTAAAATCACCATCACTAAACCGATTCCTTTCTGCCCATCGTTCCTTCCATGAAAGAATGAAACTAACGTACAAGTGGCAATCAACAAGGAACGAATCCAAAGCGGTGGAGGAGATTTTTTCTTAGGCTCCTTAAATATTTCTTTATTCGTAACGGTCTTCTTTAAGATGTACATTAAAATAATGGCCAGGGCAAATCCAAACAAGGGGGACAATAACAGTGCTTGTCCTATTTCGATCACTTTATCCCAATTCAATGCAGAAACCCCTTTATTAGATGCTTCTGGCAAGAGTGCGTGTCCTAAACCAATTCCAATAATAGAACCGATTAAGGTATGAGAGCTAGAGGCAGGTATACCAAAATACCAAGTACCTAAATTCCATAAAATGGCAGATATCAATAGCGCCAGTGCCATTGCCATAGAATGATACACATTCGTATCGACGAGTAATTCCGTGGGGAGTAACCCAATAATACTCATGGTGACCCCTACGCCTCCCGTCAATAAGCCTAGAAAATTCATTATCCCAGACCAGACGACTGCCTGCGTAGGACGTAAGGAATGTGTGTAAATAACGGTAGCAACTGCATTTGCTGTGTCGTGAAATCCATTCACAAATTCAAAAGCACAGGCCGCGATCAAGCAGAAGCAAAGCAGAAAAAATAAAGTAGGGTCTAATCCAAACATCTTGAAAATAAAAATTAAACTATAGATTCTAAAGGTAAATTACTCTGCCCGGATTCTTGTTAAGAAATTATTAAATCCCCTATTTTACCTCACTTTTAAATTTTACGCCAATCGCATTTGCTGCTTTGTGAATTAGGTCTTTTTGATAGACTTGTTCCTTCCATTTAACTTCGCCTAACGCAGGCACGTTAGCGCCAATCATGGCATACCAAATTTGATAACAATCCTTTATTTTATCACCATGCGATGTCCATTCGGCTTTCTTTGCATCGCCCCTTCCGTGATCGGTAGTAATTAACAAGGTAGTGTTGCCCTTATAATCCGGATCGGAGTTCACAAAATCCCAAATTTCGCCCACCCAAGCATCAAATTGATGCGCTGCATCTAAATAGTGATTATAAGCACCTTCGTGTGCAAATTCATCCGTTTCCCCATAAGAAATGTACAAGGCTTTTGGCTTATTCTTTTTCAAATAATGCATTGCCTTAAAATGCGTAAATGCATCCAGCGATTCTGCCATACCAAATGGTTTGAAGGATTCTTTCAGCATCTTAGCTACTAGTTGCATCTCGGGATCTTTCTCTAATTCTGGATAGGAATCAAACGCATTAACTACAGGGAACCCAGCTCTTTTCTCATTCAAAATGCGATCAAAAGCATCCCAAGCACCAAAAGCCGCCACCTTCCCTTTATAGGCTGGCAAAGAATTCAAGTATTCGAAGAAGTTCGTATTGGGGTTCGGCTTGTATTCATTCGAGTTAACAGCTGTATCCACTTGGCCCGTTAAAATCTCACTATATCCTGGATAGGAGAACCAATAAGGGTTTGCATTATCCACCTGACTTCCCAGATTTCTATTGCCATGGATTTCACCTGATGTGGCTAATTTACTCCAGAAAAATGGCATTAATTTTTTGCGCCTTTCTTGAACTGTAGGGGCATAATATTGTTGAATTAAACGAGCTGAATCACCGTGGTGAAAACGCTTCATTTTAACAATGGCGGTATCTATTCCATCGAACAATTCCTGCCATCGATAGCCGTCAGTGGTTATCACAATGACACGAGCATCCGAATTAGTTTGAGCGAAAGTGCTGAGAGATAATAGGACAAAAAGTAAGGCGTAAATCTTGTTCATACAAATAGGTCTAATAACTGTGATTAGGCTAATTTAGTTAAATAAAGAACAATTCTCCTACATCATTCATAAATCAAATGACAAGAAACGCTGCAAGGAAACCTTGCAGCGTTATCTATAATACACCAATATATTATCTTTAGTTTCCTTTTGTAGGGAAACGGGTCCAGCTAGAAGTCCAGCTAGGCTTTTCTAATTTCAAAATCTCTTCATCAGTAGAAGCGATTTCTGTATTTCCTTCTGCTAATGCTTTCGTTTTAACATCTGCTGAGGTGATGATTGTCGTTGCACCACTTATGAAATTCTTAGCCGTATTAGGCGTATACGTTCCGATTTTATTGTTTTTGAAAATCGAAGTTCCATCCTTGTAAGCCTGAGCTGTCTCATTGCTTTCAAGACTAAAGCCCCCTTTCATATAGCCAATGAAAGTAGAGTTAGTTACTTCAAATTGTGTAGCACGTCTCCAACGCATCGCTAAATTGTGGTTAGAAAGCGCTGCTGCGTTATTTGGCCCAATTAATGTCATGTTGTCTAAAACTGGACGAGTAAATGGAGTAGCAGATGATCCAGTACCATCATTATCACACTCAATTCCGTTACCAGCATCACCTGTATCTACGAAAGCAGGATCGCGGCGAGAGATACAAAAACTTAATTTACCTGTGAATCCAAAGTCAAAATCGAAATCATCATCCGCTGTTGCATAGGCATATAAGTATTTAGGGGAAACAGTTCCTCCAAAAAACTCAAAAGCATCATCATTCGCATAGATTGTTTGTACATTCTCAATGACCGTTTTGCTACCTACAGCCCCAAAAGTCAAGGCATTGATTTCTGAGTTAGGTAAGGCAGCGATTCCAGCGTATTCAATACGTACATATTTCATTACGCCGCTGTTATCTTCATTATCAGTTCCGCCATAAGCGCGACCGATACCACCTTCAATAGTAGGCTCTGATGTTCTGTTTGTCTTCGCTCTTCCTAGGATAACAATTCCACCCCAATCACCAGGAGCTCTTTCTCCTGCTGCTTTACCTGAAGTAAATACGATAGGCTTAGCTGCTGTTCCTTCTGCAATAATTTTTGCCCCACGCTCGATACACAAAGCACCTTTTTCAGAGATATCACTCTTAATAACGGTACCTGGCTGAATAATTAATGACGCCCCGTCGGTTACATATACATACCCCTTCAATATCCACTCTTTGTCAGCAGTCAAAGTAGTCGTAGCCGTAATATTTCCACTTAAGGTAGTGGTAGATGGTACGTTTATAGGAGCCACATCGCCACCTAAATCTTTTGAGCAGCTAAATGTTGCTAAAGCTGCCACGATAACGAGTAATTTTTTCATGTTAGAAATTGTAATTAACGGTGAGTGAAACGGATGTTTCGTTGTTTGTTTTAATTAAATCACGTGATGGCTTTTGGTAGAAAGTAGTAGGCTGAGCTAAAATGTCACTAACTGCTAGCTTAATTTCTCCCTTATTGAATTTGTGCAAGAAAACGATGTCAATCACGTCTCTTGAATTTTCAAAAATGTCTGGATAACCCTGGAAACCTACAGAGGCGATGCGATCTCCAACTCGGTTATAGGTTAAGTTTATGGTATTGTCTCCTTTGTGGAAGTTCAAACCCCCATTCAATGCATAATTAGATTGACCCTGAAGCTGGCGTTTTACCCCTTGAACTTCTACTTCTGATTGAATTAAAGCCATGTTAGAGTATAAGTCTAACCAAGAGTTGATTGCCTTTCTGAACTCCATTTCCAAACCATATACCAGAGCAGATGGAGGATTTGTATAAGTTAATGCTAGGTTAGAAGGTACAGAACCGTCAGCTACAATTTGCTCGATAGGCTTAATGAATTTCTTCCCAAAAACACCTACTGAGAAAATTTCGCCTGCTTTAGGGTATAATTCCCACTTGAAATCAATGTTATAGATATCCGATTTTTCTAAATCTTTATTTCCTAATAGCTGCGCATTACGCACAAAGTCATAGTAAGCAAAGTTAGCTACCTCTCTAAACTCAGGTCTTGCCAAGGTCTTGCTCAAGGATGTTCTCCACTTTGTCTTTTCAGTCGCCGAATAGGTTAAGTTTAGAGATGGTAATAGATCTAAGTATTCTCTTTCCACATTCACTTTTTGGCCACTAAAGTCAGCCGTTGCGATATTAAATACGTTGTATTCTGTACGAAGACCCGTATTCAATTTGAGTAAACCTATCTCTTTCTCATACATCACAAATCCGTTCGCAAGGTCGAAATCTGCCGTGTAACGATCTGTATTGTTCGTCACCTCACCTAACATATCAATGGTTTCGTAACGGAAAACACGCGCTTTGAAGTTTCTGTATTTCTTCAAGTATCCAACTCCTACTTTGAAATCACCTAACGATTTATTGATAGCTGCATTTCCTGCATTTTCATCCATCACACTCCAGAAACGGTAAGTATCACGCCAAGCTGTCAAATAAGGATTGCCAGAGTTTAAGTAGGATGCGGTAGGATTAACACGGTAGTCAGGTTGATCACGAAGCATTAAATTATATCCGATGTTAAAATCCCAAGTCTTGATTTTTGCATCAAACTGAGTATTAACCACCATTTTACGAATGGCATTAGAAGAGTTACTGTAAATATTTTGAACGTTATCGTAATTTTCACCTGTTCTGTTCAAGAAGTAATCTTCTGTTTGATAATTAGCCAAAGTCTTCCAGCTGTACCGGTTTTGGCCTAAATAAACCACATTTAATAAGCCACTTAATGACTTAGTTTGGGAGAAATTGATATCCTTGTATTTGTAGGCTAAATCTGTAGAGGATAAATAATCGATACGCTCGGTCGTTGAAGATGAAAAAGTGTTTCTAGCTGTAGAACTAAACAACACATTCCAGTTATTTCTTTTTACACCAAAAGCCACACTTCCATTGATGTTAGGAAGACTAGATGACTCCGTTATTCCTGGGGTCGCTATCAACTTTGTATAAGCTCGCTTATCGCCATTGCCACTAATTCTAAAAGCATTAGTCGACGGGAAGGTAGAGGGGAATTCGATTGATTGGATTAATTTGAAATCCTTAAAAGTAGAAAGTGAACCATAACTTACACCTAAAGAGGCGGATGCGAAATCTCCTGATACTTCTTTCGTTGTAATTTGTACTAAACCACCCGCAAAATCACCTGGAAGGTTTGCTGCCGCTCCTTTGTTAATAATAATATTATCGATCAAAGAAGTAGGGATAATGTCGAACGAGAAAGCACGGCGATCAGGTTCTGTGGATGGTAACTGGGTTTTATTTAACAAAGCTGAATTATAGCGATCCGCTAAACCACGCACTAAAACAAATTTATCATTCTGAATCGTTACACCACTCACTCTTTTTAACGCATCGCTTACGTTACGATCTGGTGTCTTTTTAATCGACTCAATTGATAAGCCGTCTGCCACGATAAAGCTAGATTTCAAGGTGTTAATTAAAGCAGTTGCCGTTTCTTTCTTTGCAACAGTTTTCACTACCACATCTGTCAGCATCTTGCTATCCTCCTCTAATTCAATCGTAACGTTTATAGGCTCAGCACCTACTACTAAAGAGCTATTGGTGTATTCTTTAAATCCTACATAGCTTGAGCTAAGGGTATATTTACCAGCGGCAATGTTTTGAAATGTAAATTTTCCATCCACGTCAGTGGCGGCTCCCACATTTTTTCCTGAAGCTGGATTTTTCAACCAAACTGTAACACCGATTAATGTTTCTTTTGAAGATTTAACAACTCCGGAAACTTGAACTTGTGCAAATGATAAAAAAGGGAATAACAGTAGAATGAATTGGTGTTTAATTGAATTCATGATAGAATTGGTGTGATATAATTTGTTACGTGACTTAATCATGTCACAAAAGTATATCTGCCAAAACCCTTGGCTGTTAAGCGAATATTATCCGTTTATGAAGCGATTGTTAAATACAAGCCTATATTCTTAACAATTCTATAACATGTCGAAAATTTCACTTTTCTACTCTGTTTTATGGTACAATTTCAAGTTTTTGCATTTTTTATAGAAGAACTTTCTTGGAAAAGTTAAAATTAATGCGGATTTAATTGGGAGGTAATGTGAAAGGCCTAGTTTTGGGATAACAAACGGAAATCATTCCGCCAAAGTAAATTTTTAAAATCAAGCATTATGAAAAAGTACACATTTGCTGCGTTCATTTTTGCAGCCAGCCTGTTTGTCGTTTCTGCCGCTAATGGAGCAGAATTATCTCTTCCCGTGAATATCGAATCAGTAGGTAAATTAAAATATATGGTGTCTGTACAAGCGAAAGCGGGTGCGACCGTGATCATCTACGATGCAGAGAATAACGAGATTCACAAAGAGAATATCGCATCTAAAAAATTGTTCAACTTAGCAGGACTTGCGGACGGAAGCTACCGAATGGAAGTTCTTGATATCAGAAAGAACGTTTTATCTTCTAAATCATTTACGATTAAAACAGAAGTAAATCGCGATATCATCGCCATGAACTAATTACCTCATCAACATTACATAGTGAAAGATTAAGGGGTAAAAAGGCGGGCCGTTGGTTCGCCTTTTTCTATTTAAGTCAGTTCCTTGCTTTTGATTCGATGCAATAAGAATACCGCTACCAGTATCGGAAGCGAGAAAATCAGGAATCTACCTGCCACAGACATTCCGCTATCTGTTAGTAGGCCAAAGACCGTGGGACCCAGTATCGCCCCAAAACGACCCGCTCCCATCGCTAATCCCACACCCGTAGACCGAATCGCTGCCGGATAAATGCGTGTAGCAGCCGGATAAAAACTATTGAAACCGCCTTGTACAAGGAATCCGATGAAGAAAACAAGGCACAGATTCACCACATAATCCAGCTTCACATTCCCATAGAAATTCATCAACACGAATGCGATGATAAAGAACAAGGTCATCGTTTTCTTGATGCCAAACTTGCTAATCGCTAAACCCATCACAAACACACCTGAAAAAGCCCCAAAATTAAGCGTCATCCCCACATAGGTAGCTAATTCAAATGGCATGCCGGATTGCTTCGCCAGTGTAGGCACCCAACTAATCAGTGTATAGAGCGTTAAAAATCCGAAGAAAATCGCGATCCATAATAAGAGCGTGGAAGTTTTGTATTCTGGAGTGAAAAGTTCTTTGATCTTCGTCTTGTTCTGTTTTGCTTCTGGTACGAATCCAGGAGATTCTGGCAGAAAGAAATAGACTAACAGAAGTAGCGCAAAAGAAAATGCACTGGCGATTAAAAAAGTGGCGCGCCAGCCTAACAAAGGAAAAATCCAAGCCACCACAAATCCCGTCAAAATCGCCCCCAAAGGCCAACCACCCTGTACGATGCCGACATTGAAATCCCGCGTTTTGTCCGTCGAAAACTCGGAGGCAACGGTGGCTAGATTGGGTAAAATTCCGCCGATGCCTAGACCGGTGATAAAACGAAAAACTAATAGCCAGGTTAATGAGGGAGCAAAATAAACGAGTAACATCCCCACACTAATGAGGAGCAAGCTGGCCAGAAATACCTTGCGCCTGCCCCACTGATCCCCAAATGGGGCAATTACAAAACAGCCTGCTGTCATTCCCGCTAAACCCGCTGAAAATACATAACCCAGTTCCGTATTATTCAAACCCCACTCCTTCATAATATGCTCCCCCGCAAAGGAAACGAGCAACACATCGATTCCATCGTTGAAATTCAATAGAAAACAGAGGGAGACGACTCCGATTTGGAGCCAAGACATCGAGTTTTTCATGCGATTTGAACGACAATTTTTCCTGGATGTCCGTCTGTGGCCGCTTGAAGACCTGCTTGAACTTCCGCTAATGGAATGTATTTTGAAATAATTTTATTCGGTTGAATTTTACCTTCCTCTATGAGTCTGATAACTGCCTGGAAATCCTCCGGATGATCGTAAATCAGAGAGCCTCGGATTGAAATACCTCTTCGAACTAGGTCTAATGGGGTGAATCCTGCCTGTTTTTCGGAAAGGCCCAGCAATACGACTTCTGCGCCACGCGGTGCCTCCGCAATCAATTGCGTGGTCGCCGCTGCGGAACCGGTGCATTCGAAAATCACGCGCACGTCTGCTGCTTGCCAATCGCCTTTCGCAGCCCCTAGTTCATACGCTTTTTCTTGCAAGATGGGGTTTAGGTCTTTGGCGAAAACCTGCAGGCCTTGTTGCACCGCGAGATGCGTGATTAACATCCCAATGGCCCCCAGGCCTAGGACGTAAATGGCGTCGCCTTTCGAGAGCGACGCTTTTTTCAATGCGTGATAGGCTACCGCCGTCGGTTCGATAGTGACCGCATCATTCGCGGCGATGGCATCCGGAAGGCGGTGTGCGAAATCTGCTGGAATCAGCACGTACTCCGCGAAACAACCGGGGGCGTTTAGGCCGATGGTGCGCTTGTTAGGACAAACCGTGGCTTGGCCGCGTTCGCAATACAGGCATTTTCCACAAGGGGCGTTAGGGTCGACGACCACTCTTTCTCCTAGTTCGCGATGTACTCCTTCACCTATAGCGTCAATAAAACCCCAACCTTCGTGACCGATAATGGTGGGTTCTGGTAGTGGGCGATGTCCCCCAAAATAGTGTACATCCGAACCGCAAATGCCCACTTCTTGTAAACGAATGCGCAATTGACCGGGTCCCGGAACTGGGATGGGATGTTCACCTAGTTCGATATGTAAGGGTTTTACGAGAACTGCCGCTTTCATTAGAGTATCTGATTGAATTCGATAATTTCACCATTAGGGCCTTTGACATTGAAGAAACGTGTGCCGTTTTTCCAAAAAGCTAGAAAGGTAGGCTCCTTTTCTATTATATCAAATCCCGCCTTTTTCAGGGCTTCAAAGGCATAATCCACATCTTCCACATCGATCGCGAAATGGTCGATATGACCCACTTTGCGCTGCTTGATTTCGGCTAATTGCTTCTCCGGCATTTGGTATAATTCAACAATAACGTCATGATTTTTCATCATCACGCAATTGCCAAAACCGCCGTCAAATTCAAAGGGCGACTCCATTACATTCTCGAAACCGAGGCGTTCGTAAAAGGGGATTGATATCTCCATGTTGTGCACCGGGATGCCAATGTGCTGGATTTTATGGATAAAGTTGATTTTCATCGTTTCTTGGTTTTGGTGCAAAATACTAAATTTTGAAAACTTAACACTGTTAAGTATATTTACGCTGTAATTCGAAAAACATGGGTATAATCGCTAGAAAAGAGAAACAGAAGCAGGAGATTCGGTCCTTGATTCTAGAAGCCTCGATGAAACTATTCGTCGAAGAGGGTTTCAGCAAAGTGTCAGTTCGCAAGATCGCAGAACGGATACAATATAGCCCCACGACGCTTTATCTGTATTTTAAAGATAAAAACGAGATCCTTTTTCATTGCTGCGAGTCAGGATTTGAGAAAATGCTTTCGCAAAATATTGCGTTAACCTTAATCAATGATCCCATCGAAAGACTACACCAGATGGGGGTGAATTACTTGAATTTTGGCCTAGAAAATCCAGAATATTATGATTTAATGTTTATCCAAGATGCGCCTATGTGTGCTTTGCATGACATGGGAAAAGGCTGGTCCAGTGGCGATCAGGCTTTGGAAGCCCTAAAAATGGTGGTTCATGAGGCGATGCAAAAAGGGCTATTAGTTTCTACAAAAGTAGAGACGGTAGCCATGGCGGTTTGGGGAATGGTGCATGGCTTAGTTTCGCTGGCCATTAGACAACGATTAGATAAATTAGTTCCAGCGGAAGATATGGAGCAGACGATGCACGATTCGCTAGATTGGTTATTAAAAACGATGAAAAAAGCCTAAGATGAGATACTTATTACTTTTATTTGCCTTGCCGGTTTTTGGCCAAAAGTCCGTCCTCGACGAATACGTCGCCACGGCCTTCCAACAGAACATCACGCTGCAGCAAAAAACGATTCAGGTGGAGAAGGCGATGATCGCCTTGAAAACCGCACAAAGTCTCTACCAACCCACCGTAGCCTTCCAAGGAGGATACCAAAGTGGTCAAGGCGGTCGTAGCATCGCATTCCCTGTGGGCGACTTGTTGAATCCGGTCTATTCCACTTTGAATGCCTTGACGAAAAGCACAGCCTTTCCGCAGATCGCAAACGTCGAAACGAATTTCTTTCCCCGCGATTTCTACGACGTGAAAGTTCAGACTTCTATGCCGCTTTATAACAAGGACATCAGCTATAACAAGCAAATTCAAGAGCAGTCCATTAGCCTGCAACGCGAGGATGTTTCCCTCTACAAGCGTGAATTAGTAAAGCAAATTAAGACGGCTTACTTCCAATATTTATTAAGCCTAGGCCTCCAAAAAGTGTATGATAATGCCCTCAATCTAGCGATGGAAGGCAAAAAGGTGAACGAGAAATTGCTTGCCAATGGCAAAGGACTACCCGCTTATTTGCTCCGTTCGGATAGTGAAATTGCTAACATCCAAGCTCAAATGGCCGATGCTGCGAAGCAAAGTCAAGCGGCGCAGATGTACTTTAATTTCTTGTTGAACCGCGAATTGCGCGCGGAGATTCGTATCGATTTCGAAGTGGAAAAAGCTTTAGCGGCCGTTTATTCTGTGACTCCTGGTGTTCGCGAGGAATTATCCTTATTATCGAAATCCATTGGGCTTCAAGAGACAATTTTAAAGATGAATGAATCTTTTTACCTACCTAAAGTGAGTGGTTTCGTAAGCTTAGGTTCGCAGTCCACTATTTATGATATCAATACCAAAAGCGCCTATTATTTCCTAGGCTTGCAAATGGACATTCCCATTTTCACCGGGAAACGTAACCTGTACAAGATAAAGCAGACGCAACTCGATATTGCCTCCGCGAAAAACGCCTACGATCTCAGCTCGAAGCAATTCAATATGGCGGCCGAAATCGCTCAGAAAAATGTACAATCCTCTTTAGTGAGTTTTCAAGCCTCCACAAAATCCTACGAGGCGGCCTCCGCTTACCTTCGTCTAATCGAAAAAGGCTATAAGGAAGGCGTGAGCACCTATTTAGAAACGGTGGATGCCAGAAATCAATGGATGAACGCCACCATCAACTACCAATTAAAACAATTCAACGTATTAATCGCCGCAGCCGCTTACGAGCGCGAAGCCGCTAGCTACCCACTCTAATGAAAAAGATCTGCCTACTATTTTCCTTAATCGCGGTATTTTCCGCTTGCTCTTCTAAGAAGAAAGAAGCCGCTGCGGTGACCAGTGACGTCATTCCGGTTTCCGTGATCTCCTTGCAACAGGAATCCATCTCCCGCCCTATCCAGGCCTCTGGCGTTTTTACAACAGAGGATGAGACCTATATGGGTTTCAAAATAGGCGGTGTCATCCAACACGTTTTCGTGAAAGAGGGCGATGGCGTGAAAGCAGGGCAATTATTAGCGAGTTTGAACCTAACCGAAATCAAGGCGCAGGTGCAACAAGCCCAAATTATGCTAGAGAAAGCGAAGCGTGATCATGCGCGAGCGAAGAACTTGTACCGCGACAGCGTGGCGACTTTAGAGCAATTCCAAAACGCGAAAACAGGACTAGAGATTGCACAGGAGGCCTACAATGCGGGTGCATTTAATCAGAGTTATGCCGAAATCAGAGCCCTGAAATCGGGTTTTGTATTGAAGAAATTAGCTAACGACGGTCAGGTAGTAGGTCCGGGAACGCCGGTCGTTTTATTGAACGGGGCGAACAAGGGAAATTGGGTATTGAAAGTAGGTTTGAGCGATCGGGACTGGGCGGCGACACGGGCTGGTGATCCAGCGGAGATAATGATCGATGCCGTTTCCGATAAGTCCTTTAGCGGAACCGTTCTAGCAAAATCCGAGGGAGTGGATCCGGTGACGGGGACGCTTTGGGTGAGTTTGCGGGTGAGTGGTGCGCCGACAGCGAAGCTGGCGGCGGGGCTTTTTGGCAAGGCTAAAATAACCCCTCGTGAAAAGATCAAATCCTGGGTGATTCCCTACGATGCGATTCTAGATGGAAACGCCACGGAAGGCTATGTTTTCGTGACGAAAGACGGAAAAACAGCCCAAAAAGTGAAGATCCAGATTTCCAGCATCGACCACGGAAAGGTATTCGTGTCTAGCGGTTTAGAGGACGCACAATCCCTAATCACTAGCGGAAACGCCTATTTAGACGCCGGTTCAGCCATTAAAATTGTCCGCTAATTATGAAGATAGCTAACTACGCGGTAAAGAATTACCAGTTTACTCTCATCATGTTCATCATGGTGGTGGTCGTGGGTGTCGTGACCATTATGACGATGCCTCGTGCAGAAGATCCAGACATGAATGCCCCACAATTCCCCATCATCGCCGTTTATCCGGGAACCAGTCCGGAGGATATGGAGGAATTAGTGGTGAAGCCAGTAGAGAAGCGGCTCTATGAACTGGAGAATGTACGCAAAATCAATACGAGCATAAGTGATGGTTTAGCGGTATTCGCTGTCTATTACAAGTATGGCGTGAATGTGGACGAGAAGTATTCGGAAATCGTTCGCGAACTGAATAGTATTAAAGGAGATCTGCCTAAAGAGGTCATCAAATTAGAAGCCCAAAAAGCCACCCCATCCGGCACGAACGTGCTGCAGATGGCGCTGATTTCGAATAATGCGTCTTTGGACCTATTAAAAACCACGGCCGAACGCCTTCAAGAGGATTTAGAAAAGGTGACTTCTCTGAAAAAGGTGACCATTTCTGGCTTACCCGATGCGCAGGTGAAGATCGATTTGAACATCGAAAAAATGGCCCAGATGCAAGTCTCGCCTGACCGCGTGCTTCAAGCCATCCAAAGTGAAATCGCGAACATCCCCGGCGGAAGTATCGTAGAAAATTCGAAATCCTATAACATTATCACGTCCGGTAATTACCAAAACATCGACGAAATCAAGAACACCATCGTGTTCTCTTACCAGGGCAAAAATGTGTTTTTGAGGGATGTGGCGAATGTTTATTTCGATTATGCCCCTGAAAATCACATTACGAGACTAAATCAAAACCGCTGTTTATTCGTCACCGCCGCCCAAAAATCCGGCGAAAACATCGCGAAAACTCAGAGCAATTACTTGCCAGTCATTGAACAATTCAAGAAGACCTTGCCGAAAAATATCGACCTAGTCGTGAATTTTGATCAAGCGGAAAACGTCAATACGCGTCTGAGCGGCTTGATGAAGGACTTTATCATCGCGATTCTGTTAGTGGCCTTGACGCTTTTACCACTCGGTTTACGTGCGGCCTCTATCGTGATGATTTCAATTCCGCTTTCCCTTGCCATCGGTATTATTTTACTGAATATCATGGGCTATAGCTTGAACCAGCTGAGTATAGTGGGTTTAGTGGTGGCGCTGGGTCTTTTAGTGGACGATAGTATTGTGGTGGTGGAGAACATCGAACGCTGGATGCGGGATGGGTATAGCCGATTAGATGCGACTTTAAAAGCCACGAATCAGATCGGAATGGCCGTTTTAGGCTGCACGGTTACCTTGATCATCGCCTTCATGCCATTGGTTTTTTTACCGGAGGCATCCGGGGAATTCATCCGCAGTTTACCGATGGCAGTGATTTTCTGTATCGTCGCGTCTTTAGTGGTTTCGTTGACAGTGGTTCCGTTTTTATCGAGCCGCCTCTTGAAATCGCATCAGGGAAATCCAGAGGGCAACCTGTTTATGCGTTTGTTGAAGAAATTGATTTCGGGCTCTTACACGCGTCTATTGGATAAGGCGATTCAATGGCCTAAAACGACTTTATTGGTCGCCCTAGCCATTTTCGTCGCGTCCTTACAGCTTTTCCCGGTGGTCGGTTTTAGCCTTTTCCCGGCGTCCGAAAAGCCGCAATTTATGGTGAATATTTTCAGCCCATTGCAGTCGAATTTAGCCTACACGGATTCGGTTTCTAAGCTGATTGAAAAAGATTTACGCAGCCTTCCGGAGGTAAAATACGTGTCTGCAAACGTGGGCAAAGGAAATCCACGGATCTACTATAATGCGATTCCGTTGAACGACAGAACCGATTATGGCAACTTGTTCGTCCAATTACAGGATGAAACGAGTGCGGATGAGAAAATCAATGTCATCGAAAAACTCCGTACGAAATACACGAATTATCCGGCGGCGATCGTCGAGGTGAAGAATTTCGAACAAGGCCCGCCGGTGGTGGCGCCTGTGGAGGTTCGTATTTTGGGCGACAATATTGACACGCTTCGTCAGATAGCGAGTCGGGTGGAAACGATGTTGAAGGAGACGAAGGGGACGATTTAT